>JALZHC010000520.1 GCA_030914105.1 Acidobacteriota bacterium | reverse complement strand
GCCCTGGACGACGACGGCGTCGGCATTGAGCGTGCCATCGGGCAGAAGGTTTCCGACCACCTTGACGCGCGAGCCGACGGCGACTGACTTGTTCTTCGGCGCGAAGTGCGTCGCCGAGGTCGTGTGAACCGTCATGCCGCTGATGCGGTAGTCGCCGACCTGGCCCGAAGCGGGCGCGCTCTCGACCGTGCCGAACAGTTCGAAGAAGTTGACGCGCCGGCCCGTGTTGTCGCTGCGCTTGACCTGAATCTGGGTGGCGTCAACCGAGCCGTCCGCGCGCAGAGTGCCGACGACGCGGACGAACGAGCCGACGACGAGCGGGCGGTGGTTCGAAAGGATTTGCGCCGATGTGGAGACGTGAATCGTGCGACCCGAAACGACCCAGTCGCCGACGAAGCCCGCGGTCGAAGGCAGTTGCTCGACCGTGCCGAAGAGCGCGAAGAAGGGCGTGAGAACGCCGTTGCCTTCGGCGTGCTCGACCTCGACCGAGGAGGCGTCAATCGTGTTGTCTGTGCGAAGCCTGCCTTCGACCTCGACGAAAGTGCCGACGGCGATTGCGCCGGCGCTCGGCCTAATCAAGGTCGAAGAGGTGACGTGGACAGTCCTGCCGCTGACGACCCAGTCGCCGACGAGGTTCGCGTTTGAAGGCAGTTGCTCGACCGTGCCGTGCAGCTCGAAGGTCGGCACGGGCCGCTCCGAGCCGGCGCTGCGCTCGACCTCGATGTTGGTCGCGTCGACCGAGCCGTCCTGCCGGAGCGTCCCCTTGACCTCGACGAACGCGCCGACGGCGACGAGGCCCTCTTCCTGCTCTATGCGCGTGGTCGAGGTGACGTGAACCGTGCGCCCGTCAACGACCCAGTCGCCCGTGAAGTCCGTGGTGTTCGGAAGGCTCGTGATGATGCCGTGGAACTCAAAGCTGTTGATGCCCGACGCCGCCGGCTCGATCTTCACGGCGTCCACGGAGCCGTCAGGGCGCACTGTGCCCTTGACCTCGACGACCATGCCGACGTTGAACGGCCCCTCGATCTCGGTCGCCGTGGTGACGTGAACCGTGCGGCCCGCAACCGTCCAGTCGCCCGTGAGGTCTGAAGTCGTGGGCAAGGTCTGCACCGCGCCTGTGAACTCGAAGAAGGTCGTGTGCTCCTTCTTCTCGGTCTGTACCTTCGAGGCGTCAATCGTCCCGTCGGGCCGGAGCGTGCCGATGACCTTGACGGGGACGCCTACGGCGAGCGGCGCTTCCGTCTGCTGGATGAAGGTCGAAGAGGTGACGTGGATTGTGCGGCCCGAGACAACCCAGTCGCCGATGAAGCCCGTGGTGTTCGGCAACTGTTCGACGCGGCCCCGGAAGAGGAAGTCGGAGAGGCTGTCGTTAGACCTGACCTCGATCTCTGTGGCGTTGACCGAGCCGTCGTTCTGTAAGACGCCTTCGACCTCGACCGTCTTGCCGACGGCGGGGCTGCCCGCGTCCTGGTCGATGTCCGTCGTGGAAGTGACGTGGACTGTGCGGCCCGCGACCGTCCAGTCGCCGATGAAGCCTTGCGTGTTGGGCAGACTTGAGATGGTGCCCGTGAACTCGAACTCGCCGTTGTCGTCGGCTTTGACCGGCCTCGACGAGAGAGCGCCGAAGAGCAGCAGCGCGAAGATGACGCAGATGAACGGTTTTAGAATCCCCCTGAACATTTACTTCCCTCCTGTGTGCGAAAGCGTGCGAACCTGCCAGCCTGCCTGCCGATTGGCGTGCTTGCGAATGATACGGGCGGGGAGAGAGTCCGTTGCCTGCCAGCAAAAACTGAGCCAATGGCATCGGGCGGGAGGGAGGGGCCGGCGTGGGGCGGCTGAAGACAAAATTTCGGCGGGCGTCGAAGGGCGCGCGTGCGACGAAGCGGGGCGCGGGCCGCGCGTGCGGATTTTTTTTGGGACAGAGAATTTTTTTTCGGACAGAGAGCGCGCGGCGAGTAACGCTCTCGTACATGGGCGGCGGCAAATCTTCACGCGCGGCGGCAAGTCACCAAAACGCGCGTCGGCAAGTCGTCACGCGCCGAGGCGGCGGTAGTGCTCCAGGAGGTTTTCGAGCGCCGCGGAGTCGTCTTCGGTGAGGCCCTTGAACTGCACGCCGAAGCCCATCAGCTCAAGCGTATATCGAACCTCGCCGCCGAGCGTCTTCTCCGCGGGCAGCCAGAGGCGAACGAAGACCGCCTGGCCGCGCTCGGCCCCTTCGCGCGGCGTGCGTATGAAGCAGCCGCCGGCACTGATGCTGATGATGCGATCCGTGTAGGGGCAGTCTTCAGTCCAGCCCCAGTGGACGTAGATGTCCACTGTGACCCGCTCGTGTCTTCTTCGCTCGGCGTAGCTCATGAGGTCGCGAGAAGGATAACGCCGCCGTGCCGGCCCGGACAAGCCCCGCGCAGAGACGAAGAGACCGCGCCGATTTCTCAGCGACGCAAAAGCGCGCCTTTGTGTTAAGCTTCGGCGCGCCGCCGGTCGCTGCCGGAGACGCGCGGCGCGCTCCTCAAAGCCGAGACCAGGGCGCGCGCCGGGCCAGCGTAGAACGCGTGACGAGGAGGACGGCCTTTCGATGCGACGACGCGAAGGTGACGGCTGCCCCGTGTGGGGCGCACTGCAAGTCGTGGGCGACAAGTGGACGATGCTCATCGTGCGCGACCTCGCGCGCGGAGCGCGCCGCACCACTGAGCTTCTGACGCGCCTCCACCCCATCAGCAGCCGCACGCTCGCAGACCGCCTGCGCGACATGGTTCGCGACTCTCTCATCGAGCGGCGCGACTTCGGCGGCAGCCCGCCGCACGTCGAGTACGTGCTCACGGAGCGCGGGCGTCTGCTCACGCCGCTGCTGGAAACCCTGCGCGCCGTCGGGCAGTCGCTCGACTGCAACACCTGCGACGACCGCCTCCAGCGCCAGGGCGCATACTGCGACGCCTGCCCGCGCGCGGAGCGTCCCACGCACGTCACGCCGCCCCGCCGCGCGCAGGCCGACGACTCCATCGTCCTCCTCTGATGGACGCGAGCGCGTCCTCGACGCGCACGCCGCACGCGCACACGTCGAAAGACTAAACGGATGGACACACAAGGGCACGAACACGGCGTTCAGCCCCCGGACGAGCGTGTTCCGCTTCCGGTCGAGAGCGTTTCGCCTCCTGATGAGCGCGTTCCGCTTCCGGTTGAGCGCGTTCCGCCTTCGGTCGAGTCGGGGCGCGGCGGCCCGCGGAGGAGTTTGACGGGGAAGTTCGGGGCGGCCCTCTTCGTCCTCGCGCTGCTCGCGGCGACGGCGCTTGAGCTTCACAGGCAAGGGCGGCTCTGGACTTGCTCCTGCGGACGCTTCGCACTCTGGGTCGGCGACGCTTGGAGTCCGCAGACCTCTCAGCAACTCTTCGACCCTTACACCTTCACACACATCCTTCACGGGCTGCTCTTCTGCGGCCTGCTGGCTTACTTGCTTCCGCGCGCGAGCTGGCGCTGGCGCTTCTGCCTGTGCGTGGCGTGCGAGGCTATGTGGGAGCTAATCGAGAACACGAACTTCGTCATCCAGCGCTATCGCGAGGCGACCGCCGCGCTCGGCTACAACGGCGACACGGTCGTCAACTCCTTCGGCGACATCGCGGCCTGCGCCGTAGGCTTCCTCCTCGCACGACGCCTCGGCGCGCTTCGCTCCGCCGTCCTCTTCGCCGCGACCGAGCTTGTGCTGCTCGTCTGGATCAGAGACAGCCTCCTGCTCAATGTCCTCCTGCTGCTCTACCCTTCGCCGAAGATCAGGGCCTGGCAGGCTGCTCACTAGGGCGGTTCGCAGAACTGAAAGCCTGGGGCAGGGGCGTAAAAAAGTTCAGAGTCCGAGCTTCAGCTTGTTAGCTTT
>JALZHC010000519.1 GCA_030914105.1 Acidobacteriota bacterium | reverse complement strand
TCTCTGTGCCGTCTCCGCGCCCTCTGTGCCTGCGTTGGTGAACTTCAACTTTCTCTTCACTTAAAGAGCCGACAGACCCGGACTCGGCGTCAGGGTCGCTTGAGTTTGCGCGGCGCGGGTGTGTAGAATGGCCCTGAAAGCTTCGCCGCCTCGGGCCTTCCCGTCACGGAATTTTTAAGTTGATGAAGTCACTTCCCGCAATCCGAAATCCCGCTGACACTCCACTGACAAAGGACTAATCGAAGAGTATGAGCGCCATCATCGAGAACCCGCCCGCCGAGCCGAGAGAGGTAGACGTTGAAGAGGTCGAGACCGTGACCATCCGCTTCGCCGGAGACTCCGGCGACGGCATGCAGCTCACGGGCACGCAGTTCACGAACACTTCGGCCATCGTCGGCAACGACATCTCGACCTTGCCCGACTTCCCCGCCGAGATACGCGCCCCCGCCGGGAGCCTTCCCGGCGTCTCCGGCTTTCAACTCAACTTCTCCAGCCGCGACATCCGCACGCCCGGCGACCAGCCGAACGTGCTCGTCGCCATGAACCCGGCGGCGCTCAAAGTGAACCTGTCCGACCTCGAAGACGGCGGCACGGTCATCGTCAACACCGACGAGTTCAACAAGGAGAACCTGAAGAAGGCCAACTACGAGTCGAACCCGCTCGAAGACGACACGCTCGCCGGCTACCGCGTCCATCGGCTTCCGATCTCGACGGTCAACATCCGCGCGCTTCAGGAAGCCGGCGTCAAGCTCTCGCGCAAGGAGATGGATCGCTGCAAGAACTTCTTCGCGCTCGGCCTCCTCTACTGGCTCTACGACCGCCCGATGGAGCCGACGCTCGAATGGATTAACGACAAGTTCAAGAAGAATCCCGAAATCGTCCGCGCCAACGAGATCGCCTTAAAGACTGGCTACAACTTCGCCGACACGACCGAGGTTTTCACCACCCACTACAAGGTGAAGAAGGCCGTCATCGCGCCGGGCAAGTACCGCAAGATCACGGGCAACGAGGCGACGGCCATCGGCTTCGTCGCCGCCGCCGAGCTTGCGGGCCGCCCGCTCTTCTACGGCTCTTACCCGATCACGCCGGCCTCCGACATCCTCCACGAGCTTTCGCGCCACAAGAATTTCGGCGTCAAGACCTTCCAGGCCGAGGACGAGATCGCGGCGGTCTGCGCCTCCATCGGCGCTTCGTTCGTCGGCCACGTCGGCGTGACGGGCACGAGCGGCCCCGGCGTCGCACTTAAACAGGAGGCCATCGGCCTCGCCGTGATGACCGAGCTGCCGCTCGTCATCATCAACGTGCAGCGCGGCGGCCCCTCGACGGGACTGCCGACGAAGACCGAGCAGGCCGACCTGTTCCAGGCCGTGTGGGGCCGCAACGGCGAGTGCCCCGCGATTGTCGTCGCGCCCTCCTCACCCGCCGACTGCTTCACGATGGCGATTGAGGCCGTGCGCCTCGCCTACCGTTATATGTCGCCGGTCTTCTATCTTTCGGATGGCTACCTCGCCAACGGCGCTGAGCCCTGGCTCGTCCCCGAAATCGAAGACCTGCCGAAGATAGAAGTGAAGTTCACGACCGACCCCGTGAACTTCATGCCCTACGCGCGCGACGAGGAGACGCTCGCGCGGCCCTACGCGCTGCCGGGCACGCCCGGACTCGAACATCGCATCGGCGGCATCGAGAAACAGCATATGACCGGCAACGTCAACTACGACCCCGAAAACCATCACTTCATGGTGATGATGCGCCAGGCCAAGGTTGACCGCGCCGCGCAGGACATCCCCGACTTAGAGGTCTTCGGCGAGAAGTCGGGCAAGGTGCTCGTCCTCGGCTGGGGCTCGACCTACGGCTCGATCACCTCCGCGGTCGAGAAGATGCAGGCCGAAGGCAAGCCGGTCTCGTCGGCGCACCTGCGCTACCTCAACCCGTTCCCCGCGAACCTCGGCGAGGTCTTGCGCAGCTTCGAGCGAGTCATCGTGCCGGAGATGAACCTCGGCCAGCTCGCCACGATGATTCGCGCCAAGTACCTCGTCGACGCCGTCGCCTTCTCGAAGGTGAAAGGCCGCCCCTTCCAAATTCGCGAGATCGTGCGGAAGGTCGAAGAGTATCTGTAGGGGCAGGGCAGTTAAGGGATCATCCGAGAGGAATTAATAATGAGCGACAACGGAAAAGTTAACGGAAACGGAAACAAGACGGCGGACGAGAAGGTCGTGCGCGGCATCGGCGGGAACGTCAGTGGTGCGGGGCCTTCGCCGGAGAGCGAGCCGGGTTCGGTCACGGCGGGCAAGGCAGCGCCTCCGCCGGGGAAGCTCACGAAGGCAGACTTCTCTTCCGATCAGGAGGTGCGTTGGTGTCCGGGCTGCGGCGACTACGCCATCCTCAACAGCGTGCAGAAGGTGATGCCGGAGCTGGGCATCCCGCGCGAGAAGATCGTCTTCGTCAGTGGCATCGGCTGCTCGTCGCGCTTCCCCTACTACATGAACACCTACGGCTTCCACACGATCCACGGGCGCGCGCCCGCAATCGCCAGCGGCATCAAGTCTTCAAACCCGGACTTGAGCGTCTGGGTCGTCACGGGCGACGGCGACGCTCTGAGTATCGGCGGCAACCACTTCATGCACGCCATCCGCCGCAACCTCGACCTCAACTACATACTCTTCAACAACCGCATCTACGGCTTGACGAAGGGGCAGTACTCGCCGACCTCTGAGTTCGGCAAGCGGACGAAGTCCACTCCGATGGGCGTCATCGACTATCCCGTCAACCCCTTGTCGCTCGCCATCGCTTCAGAGGCGACCTTCGTCGCGCGCGCCATTGATATTGACGTCAAGCACCTCGGCTCGGTCGTCGAGGCCGCCGCGCGCCACAAGGGCATCTCGTTCGTCGAGGTCTACCAGAACTGCAACATCTTCAACGACGGCGCGTTCGACTCGTTCGCCGCGCGCGAGGCGCGGCCCGAAGGCGTGCTCTACCTGGAGCACGGCAAGCCGATGGTCTTCGGCAAGAACCGGGACAAGGGCATCCGCATGAAGGGGACGCTCCCCGAAGTCATCCACCTGAACTCCGAGACGGGATTAACAGAGAACGACTGTCTCGTCCACGACGCGCACGAGAAGGACGCCTCGGTCGCCTTCATGCTCGCGCGCATGGAGTTCCCGGCCTTCCCGCAGCCCGTCGGCATCTTCCGCGAAGTGCAGCGCGAGACCTACGAAGACATGATGGCGCACCAGGTCGAGCAGGCCGTCGCGCGCCAGGGCCGAGGCGATTTGCACAAGCTCATCCACAGCGGCGACATGTGGGTCGTGGAATAAACCTTGGACTTGAAGAACGCGCCGGGCGTAAACTCCACGCAAGGAGCGAAGCCGTGAGCAACCAGCCGCCCGAAGAGAACGAGAACCTGCTCAACTTCATCGCCTCCACCGTCGAGATGATTCACGACCGCATGGCGACGAAGGAAGACCTTGAGCGTATGGTGACCAAAGAGGAGTTCGAGCCTGTGCGCGAGCAGGTCGAATTCATCGGCGGAGAAATTGAGAGCATCCGCGACCGGATGGCGACGAAGGAAGACCTCGCGCGCGTTGAAGCTCGACTCACCGACAAGATAGGGGCCGAGACCACGGCGATTCGCGGCGACATCGAGCAGGTTCACATACGGCTCGACGGCATTGACCGCGCCGTGTCGCTGCGGATCGACCACGTCGAGGCCGAGATGAGCCGGTTGCGCAGCGTCCTTTATCTGCTCGTCAAGGACAGGCCCGACATGCTGCGGCTGCTCGGCCAGACGCCGCCGACGGGCGGGTGATAAGCTCCGAACTTATCTACGGCTGAACTTCTCTACCAATTGAGACGCCGCGCGCGAAAT
>JALZHC010000074.1 GCA_030914105.1 Acidobacteriota bacterium | reverse complement strand
GTCTTCACCTGTGGGCAGGGCGGCCCGTTCGGGGCCGCGCCGGGCGTGAATTAGGAAGACGGCAAGGGCAGCCGAAAGGTGCCTTCCGGCTGCCGGCACTTGAAATCGAGGGGTGCGTGCGGTCGGACTCATTGCAGCGCCGACCGACCCTGTCCGTGACGACGGAAGCTAATTCGAACTGCTAAAGACGGACGCTGATTCAAACTGCCGGGCGTGGGCCGCGCATCACTTCGGCGGGGACGCGCCGCTCACGTCGAAGCCTTTAATCTTGATGGCGAAGCCGGTGAAGAATTTAAGGTAGTCGGGGCCGCGCCCGGCGTTGAGGTCAACGCCGAACATCGGGGCCGCCACGATCTGCCGCCCGAATCCGAGGTTCAACCCCCCGGGGAAGATTCTGAGCTTACCCACGAAGCGGTTCTGGCTGTCGCACCAGAAGGAGCAGCCGGGCTTTTTATTGCTCAGCCCGGCGAAAGCCTCGTAACGCCCATAGGCCAGGATGCTCTGGATGAAGAGCTTGTTGTCGAAGAGGTGCGTGTTCGACAGGAAGCCGAACTCGTAATACTTCTTCATGTCGTTTTCCGACTGCGTCGGCGTCGGCGTTCCCGTGGTGGGCGTCGTCGTGGACGGCGTGGCCGCGGGCGTGGCGGTCGGCGTGGCCGCAGGCGTCGCCGCAGGCGTCGCCGACGGGGTGGCGTTATTGTTCGTCACGATCTCGCCCGACAACTCCCTCTTGCTGAGGACGGTCGAAGCGCCGAAGGCCGCGTAAGGGCCGATGGTGAATTTGTTGTTCGCATAAAGGTCGAGCCACCCGTGGGTCTCTATGTCGAAGGTCTTACGGGAGGCGAGGAAGGTGAACGTCGGCTCGTTGTTCGCGCCCACGCCCGTCGTTATCGGCGTCGGCGAGGGCGAGGCCGTCGCCGTCGCCGTCGTCGCCCGCGCGTCGGCCTGGAAGATCCCCTGGAAGCGAAGGTGCATGCGCAGAGCCTTCCATCCGCCGTACAACTTCGGCGGGGAAAGGTTCTTGATAAAAGTTTTGTCCTCCGACCAAGCTTCGTAATTGTGTCCGTCCGACGTGTACTTTAAGACCATTCCCGCGGCTCTATTCTCCGGATTCTTCGGCACGCACTTAACCAAGTAACCCTTCTCGTTAACGAACGTGCCGTCGCTCACCTCCATGTACTTGTCGTCACCGCACGCCAGCCATTGAATCGTGTGCGCGTGGTGGACCTTGAAATCGTACCCGGCGATGAAGCCGAAGAACGGGTCGGCCTGCTGAAACTCCTGGTTCTGTTGGGAGATCACGGCGCCGCCGAAGAGAAGGCCGACCGGCCCGCCCTTCGTGATGTCGAGTGCTGGCTCGACTCCGATGAAGTCGCGCGTCGCGTCCACCGGTTGGCCGCTCTCCACCTGCACGATGCCGACCCGGTCGCCCGCTTGTAGCTCCGGGAAGACCTGTGCGACCGTGCCGGCGATGCCGGGGGTCATGGGCGATCCGACGTTCTCCGTCGCCCCGTCGCGCTTCCGGCGGAAGAACTGGTAGAGCTTACCGGATTCGGCCTGGTAGCCGACGTTGACGTTCTGGCCTTCCTCCGGAACGTTCGTCCACTTGGTTGAGGTAGTTATCGCGGCGCCGCCCGCGCTGCCGCCATCGCCGCCGGGACTGCCTATAGTTACCGGCTCGGAGGTGGCGTAGGTGATTTTCCGCACGGCTTTAGCGTCGGCCTTCTCTTTGGAGGTCACTTCTATCCGGTTGACGCCTTTGTGGAGGCTGACGCCGACTTTCTTCTTCCCTTTATCACTGCGCTTGATGTCGAGCGTGCGCTCGCCGAAAGGCTTCGTGCTGTCGCCCTCGTACACGTCCACGGTGACGTCGTCTATCGCGTCGTCGTTGACGGTGATTTCGATCTCCACCTTATCAACGCCGATGGAAGTGTCCGCGGCGGGCGAAGAGACCACAATCGGGTCATCGAAACGGGGAGCGGAGGCCGACTCAGTCGCCGACGCTTCGGCCTGCTCGGCGGCGGTGTTGACGACGCGCGCGCGCCCGGCCTGTTGTGCCGTGGCCGGCGCTTCCTTCCGCGCCTCGGTGGGGAGGGAAGCCAACTGCGCGTCGAGGTCGCGGATGGCATTGTCGAGCACGCCCTGTTCTTTTTCCGTGAGCATGGCGGCGGTGCCCGCACGATACTTGCGCAACGCTCCAAGCCGCGCCGTCAGGGCCGCGCGCAGCTGTGCGCGGCGCGCTTCGAGGAAGGTGCGGTTCATCTCGCGCGCCTCGGTCGGCGTCGAGGGGTCGCGCTCGATTGCCAGCAGGCGCTCGTACTCCTCCGTCAGCTCGGCGATGGACTTGCCGGCGGAGGCGACCTCCTGCGCGCGCGCGGTGCGGGCGGGCAGCGAGATTAGTCCGAGGGAGCTGATGGTGATTGCCAGGGCAAGACTGAGAATCCGTTTCATGGTTTCACCTTGACTGCGGGGCGTCGCCCCGTCGGAGTGTCGAGAGCCGGCTTGTCGAAACCCCGCTCCGCTCCAGGCCGGAGCAACCGGGGTGTCGGCGAGCCGTTGGCAGCCGCCGCGGCTCGGCGGGAGCCGACGGGCCTCGTCCGGCGAGGGGCCGGGATGAAGTCGTTTGAACTGCTACCCTTTAATGAAGAGCGCGCCGGCGGCGACGGTGAATCGTCAAGGCTGGCGACGCCAAGACCGCGTCGGCTATGAAAGAGAACGAGAACGGATTGCCGGCACGGGAAGGCTGTGCCGGCGGGGTATATGCGTTGAGAACGTCGGAAAAAATATGCCTCCAACATTCAATTGTCAACCCTTTTTTCGCCGCCGCGCGCGTTTATGAACCGGGGCGCGGAAGGGTTGGCTGCGTGACCGCCGTGAGTCGAGTGGTTTGCCCGCCCCGGCGCGTGCCGCTATAATGCCCGGCCTTGAAACGTCAGGGGGAGATAGACGTGCGGGAATCTTCATCCGAATCCTCTCTCAGCGAGAGGCTGCGCGGCGTGCTGCTGCCGTTCACGACGCCGTTCGGCGCGAATGGTGAGGTTGACGCTCCGGCGCTCGGCGCGAACATCGAGCGCTGGAACGGGACGGGCGTCGCGGGCTACGTCGCGCTCGGCTCGACGGGCGAGCGCGCGCACTTGGACGAGCGCGAGCGCATGTTGGTCGTCGAGGCGGCGCGCGCGCGCGTGCCGCGCTCGCTCGCCTTCGTCGTCGGCGTCGGCGAGCAGAGCACGCGCGGCTCCATCTCGGAGGCGCGGCGCGCGGCTTCGGCGGGCGCGGACGCGCTGCTCGTCCTGACGCCGCACTTCTACCGCGCAGGGATGTCGCAGGACGCGCTGGCCGAACACTTCAACGCGGTCGCCGACGCCTCTCGCGTCCCCGTCATCCTCTACAACATCCCGCAGAACACGGGCGTCGCCGTCGCGCCCGAAACCGTCGCGCGTCTTTCCGAGCACACGAACATCGCGGGCATCAAGGACAGCTCCGGCGACCTCGTGAACTTCGCCGAGATGCTTCGGCTCGCGGGCGGCTGCCGCGAAGACTTCGCGCTGCTCGTCGGCCATGCGGGCGTCTTCTACGCCTCGCTGTGCGCGGGCGCGTGCGGCGGCATACTCGCCGTCGGCTGCTGCGCGCCGCGCCTGTGCGTCCGGATTTACGAAGCCTTCCGCGCGGGCGACCACGCGCTCGCGCTCGAACTCCAGTGGCGGCTCGCGCCGCTGGCGCGCGCCGTGACGACGCGCTTCGGCATCGGCGGACTCAAGGCTGCGCTCGACCTCGCGGGCTACGCGGGCGGGCCTGTCCGCGCCCCCTTGCGAGCGCCCGGCACGGAGGCCCGCGCCGAGATCGCGCGCCTGCTCGAAGAGGCCGAAGGGCGCTGACGGCGCGGCGTTGACGTGGGGAACGGCGGCGTTGATGTAGAGATTCGCGGCGCTCGGCGTAGAGAACGGCGGCGCTCGGCGTTGACATAAAGATTCGGGGCGGGGTATAAGCGCGTCGTTCGTGTTGGGCCTCGGCGCGCACCATCCCTCGCCGCCGCGACCGGAGTCGCCGCTCCGAGAGTGCCGCCGCCTTCCTTCGTTTAACCTGCCGTCGGTCTGCTACCCGACCGACTTCTGAAGACCGGAGAACCCTCATGAGCGAAAACGAAAGCGCCGTTGTCAACCGCGCCGCAGAAATTCTCGGCGGCAAAAACTCCTGGACGAGCGACGACCTGCTCGGCATCGAGCGGAGTCTCAGCGACTACGGTCACCGGCAGCTTGCGGACGACATCCGCGCCCTGCGCGTGCGCGTCGAGGCCGACCGAAAGAGGGCCGAAGATTACATCGCCGGCGCGTCGCTGAAGACCGACGCGGCGCGCTCTCTGGAGAAGAGTCTCGCCCGAATCGGGCAGCGCGACCTCGCGGCGCGCGTCCGCGCCCGCCGCCGCGAGGCCGACACCGACCGCGCCGTCGAAGTGCTCGGCGGCGCGAACGTCATGCAGCCGGACGAGATGTTCGAGCTTGCCAAGAGCCTCGCGCAGTACAAGGAGATCGGCTACGCGCGGCGCGTGCTCAAACGCGCGTGCGCCGTCGTCAGCCGGAGCGATTATCCGAAGCTCTACACCAGGATTTTCCAGAAGGCCGCCCTCTACACCTACAAAGACCCAGACCTGCCGCTCGACTGGAAGCTCGACCGCGCCTTTAAGATTCTCGGCAAGATCGAAGACCTCGCCGAGACGCGCGACACCGAGACGCTCGGATTGGCCGGCGCGATCTTCAAGCGCAAGTGGGAGGCCAACGGGAAACGCCAGAACCTCGAACGCGCGCTCTTCTATTACCTCAAGGGCTACGCGCAGGGGCTTCCTGCGGACGCGACCGAAGAGGAGCGCGCAGACGTTCTCAAATATCTGCGCGCGCACCCGGACTCCACTCTGGACGCCTCGAAGGATCAGGGCTGGAACGGACTCAACGCGGCCTTCATCCTCGACGTGCTCGCCGCGCAGGAGGACGAAGAGGCCGCGCGCGCCGGCGTCTCCTCCTCGACCGCCGACGAAAGACGCTCTCAGGCGCGTCTCATCCGCGAAGAACTCGCGCGCTCCGTCCCGCCGCTGCGCGAACGGCCCGACGGCGAGTGGCTCAGGGACGAGTGGTGGTACTACGCCACCGTGGGCGAGGCGCTCTTCGGCCTCGGTCGCTACGAAGAAGCCGTGCGCTGGCTGACCGATGAGCCGAGGGAGGCGGGCCTGCGCGTCGGCTTCGACATCAAGTCGTCCGCCGGCCTCGACGTGCCGGAGTGGGAGTACGAGTCGACGGCGCGGCAGCTCGCGCGGCTCGCGCGCTTGCAGTACAGCGCCGGCGGCGACGACGGCGAGCCGGGGAGGATTACCGAAGAGGAGTTTGAGAAGACCGAGGCCGCCGTGGCGCTCAAGAAACTTCTGCGCGGCGACGAAAGGGCCGTGCGCAGCAGCTTCCGCGGCAAGTTCGGGCTGGGTCTTTCGGGCGGGGGTTTTCGCGCCTCGCTCTATCACATCGGCGTGCTCGCGCGCCTGGCCGAGCTGGACGTGCTCCGCCACGTCGAAGTCCTCTCCTGCGTCTCCGGCGGCTCCATCCTCGGCGCGCACTACTACCTCGAAGTGCGCCGACTGCTCCAGACTAAATCGGACGAAGAGATCACACGCGAGGACTACATCGAAATCGTCCGACGGCTTGAGGAGCGCTTCCTGCGCGGCGTGCAGCGCAACATCAGGACGCGCGTGCTCGCAGAGCTTTCGACCAACATCAAGATGATCTTCTGGGCGGGCTACTCGCGCACTCTGCGCGTGGGCGAACTCTACGAGCGCGAGCTCTACTCGCAGGTCGAGGACGGCGCGGACGGGCGCGGCCCCGTCACAGGCCCGCGCTGGCTGCCCGACTGGCTCGCGTCCATCTTCGGCTTCAAGCGCGAGCAGCGCCTGCTCAAAGACCTCTACATCCACCCGAAGCTCGGCTCGAACGAAGGCGGCGGCATGCAGGACGACTTCAACCCGCGCAGCCACAACTGGCGGCGCGAGAACAAAGCGCCCATCCTCGTCCTCAACGCCTCGTCGCTCAACACGGGCCACACATGGCAGTTCACGGCCTCCTACATGGGCGAGCCGCCCGCGACCATCAGCGCGAAGATCGACTGCAACTACCGCCTGCGCCGCCTCTACTACAGCGACGCGCCGCCGAACTACCCGCCCGTCCGCCTCGGCCACGCCGTCGCCGCCTCGTCCTGCGTGCCCGGACTCTTCGAGCCGATCATCCTCGACGACCTCTACCCCGACTCGACCGAACGGCGCATCAGCGTCCGCCTCGTAGACGGCGGCGTCTGCGACAACCAGGGCATCGCGAGCCTGCTCGAACAGGACTGCACGGTGATGCTCATCAGCGACGGCAGCGGGCAGATGGACGCGCTGGACGTGCCTTCGGGCGGACTGCTCGGCGTGCCGCTGCGCTCGAACAGCATCCTCCAGGCGCGCGTGCGCGAGGCGCAGTACGGCGACATCGCCGCGCGCCGCAGCTCCTCGGTGCTGCGCGGGCTGATGTTCGTACACCTCAAGCAGGACTTGTCGGGCGAGTCCGTCGCCTGGCGCGACTGCCCGCCCGCGCAGAGGGAGTACGAGTTCGACCGGGAAGACCCCGGCCTCAGCGCGGTCGCGGCGGGCGTCACAACCTACGGCGTCGCCGCCGACACGCAGCGCCGGCTCGCAGCCGTGCGCACAGACCTCGACTCGTTCTGCGACGCCGAGGCCTACGCGCTGATGGCGAGCGCCTACCGCATGACCGCCAACCAGTTCCGCGGCGCAGACCCTTGCGTCGAAGGCTTCGACGGCGACGCGCCCTCCGAGCCGTGGCGCTTTCTGGAGATTGAGGAGGCTCTGAAGCCGCGCGGGAAGAACAAGGAGCGGCTCGACAAGGTTCTGAAGGCCGCCGCCAACTCCGCCTTCAAGCCCTGGATGCTCTCGCCCGCGCTCATCGCCCTGAAGTGGGTGCTCGTTGCGGCGGTTGCCGCCGGCGTGGCCTTCCTCTTCTACAGCCGCTGGACGGCGAGCGTCATCCCGACGTGGGTTTACGAATGGGCGGGCAAGAACCTGACGTTCAAGGGCGTCGCCGTCTTCGTGCTGACGTTCGCCGCCTTCGCCCTGCTCGCCGCCTTCATCAACTTCCTCATCGGGAAGGCGCGCGGCAAGTACATCATGCGCGTCGTCAAGTGGCGCGACACTGTCAACTACATCGCCATCGGCATCCTGATGAGCGTCGCCGGCTGGCTCGTCGCGCGCCTCCACCTGCACGCCTTCGACCCGCTCTACCTGCGCTACGGCAGGATAGACAAGTTCCCGAAGTGAGCCGCCTTCGGCGGAAGGCAAAAGGAGGGGTGCTGGGTTCTAGGTGCTGGGTGCTGGTTACATTAAATTCGCCAGCACCCAGCACCCAAAACCTAAAACCCCTTCTGCCTTTTTACATCTTCCTTACTTCTTTGCCGGGCCTTTAGTTTGCGCGCGCTCGGAGGCGGTCGCTATAATGCACCGGCAAAAAAAGGAGCTTGCACGGGGGCCGCGCGGCAGGAATCGAGAAGCTTGTGACCACGACCGAATCTGCATGTCACGGCACGCCCGAAGGCGTCGGCCTTCGCGTCGAGCGCCTTCCGTTCGAGCGCGTCCCGCACCAGTCGCGCCTCTTCCTCGAATACCTTGAAGACCCGACCCGCCTCCGGCGCTTCTACCCCGAAGCAGTCCGCTTCCATTACGAGCTGGACGCCCGCGCTCGCCGCGTGCTCGACAATCACGCGACCGACCGCGCCGCACTCTGCGACGCGCTCGAAGCGGCCAACGCTTCCTGGGGCGCGGGCGCTGAAACTCTCGACAACATCCGACGCCTCCGCTCGCCGTCTTGCGTCGCCGTCGTCACGGGCCAGCAGGTCGGACTCTTCACGGGCCCGCTCTACACCATCTACAAGGCGCTCTCCGCCGTGAAGCTCGCCGCCTGCCTTTCGGCGCGCGGCACGCAGGCCGTGCCCGTCTTCTGGATGGCGACCGAGGATCACGACTGGGAGGAGGTGCGTTCAGCCTCAGTCATCGCCTGCGACGGTCGCCTCGCAGGCGTCAGCGTCCCCGAAAAGCTTCACGCCGAAGGCCAGCAGGTCGGCGGCGTCACGCTCGACGCCCGCGTCGAAGAGGCGACCGCGCGACTCTTCGACCTCCTGCCGTCGAGCGAGTTCCGCCCTGACCTCGAACGACTCGTCCGCGAAGCTTACGCGCCGGGCCGCGCCTTCGGCGAGGCGTTCGCGCGCCTGCTCGCCGCGCTCACCGCCCGTTACGGCCTCGTCCTGCTCGACCCGACCGACGCGGCCCTCAAGCGCCTGGCCGCGCCGCTCTACTCCGAGGCCGCGCGCCGCGCCGCAGACATCGCCGCCGGAACGGACGCGCGCTCGCGCGAGCTTGAAGAGGCAGGCTACCACGCGCAGGTTCATACCTCGGCGGACTCTTTCCCGCTCTTCCTCATCGAAGACGGCGCGCGCCGCGCGCTGGCGCGCACCACGGAAGGACGCTACCGCGCGAAGGGAACCGAGCACGAGTGGACGGCGGACGAGCTGGCCGCGCTCGCCCTTCAAGAACCCGAACGCTTCAGCCCGAACGTCACGCTGCGCGCCGTCGTGCAAGACTACCTGCTGCCCTCAATCGCCTACTTCGGCGGCGCGGCGGAGGTCGCATACTTCGCGCAGACCGCCGAGAGCTACCGCATTCTCTCGCGCCCGGCCACGCCCATCCTCCCGCGCGCGAGCCTGACCATCGTCGAGCGCCGCACGGGCCGCACGCTCGAACGCTACCGATTGCGGCTCGAAGACTTCTTCGGCGGCCTCGACCCCGTGATTGCGCGCGTCGTCGAAGAGCACCTCGGCGCGGAAGTGGCGCGCGCTTTGGACGAGACGGACGCCGACGTTGCGCGCGCGCTCGACTCTCTGCAAGAGAAGTTGCGCGGCTTCGACCCGACGCTCGCCGATGCGCTCAAGGGCGGGCGACGCAAGATCACGCACCAGCTCGAAGGCTTGCGCTCGCGCTTCCACCGCGCGCAGATGGCGCGCGACCGCGCCGTCCTTCGTCAGCTCGAACGCGCCGCCACCGCGCTCTACCCCGAAAAATCTTTGCAGGAGCGCCACCTCAACGTCGTCTCGCTCGTCGCGCGCCACGGCCTCTACGTCGTCGAGTGGATTCACGACGCCATCGACCTCTCGACGAACGAACATCAGGTCGTCTACCTCTGACAGCTTTCCCATGTCCAGGATTCGCGTCCTCTCCGACCACGTCGCCAATCAGATCGCCGCGGGCGAGGTGGTCGAGCGCCCCGCGTCGGTCGCCAAGGAGCTGGTCGAGAACTCGATTGACGCGGGCGCGCGCCGCGTCGAAGTGGACGTGGAGGGCGGGGGCCGCCGACTCCTGCGCGTCGCCGACGATGGAGAGGGAATGACGCGCGACGACGCCGTGCTCGCCTTCGAGCGCCATGCCACCTCGAAGATCAGCTCGGCGGAAGACCTCACGAGCATCAGCACGCTCGGCTTTCGCGGCGAGGCGCTCGCCTCCATCGCCTCGGTCGCGCGCGTCGAGCTAATCACGCAGACGGAAGACGAACCGGAGGGCACGCGCGTCCTCGTCGAAGGTGGGCGGATGCGCGATGTCGCGCCCGCCGCGCGCCCTCGCGGCACGACCATCAGCGTCCGCGACCTCTTCTTCAACGTGCCGGCGCGCCGCAAGTTTCTCCGCTCCGAGGCGACCGAGAGCTTCCACCTCACGAACCTCGTCACGCACTACGCCCTCGCACACCCCGAAATCGCTTTCACCTTGACGAACAACGGGCGCGAAGTCCTGCGCGCCGCGCCGGCCTCGGACTTGCGCGAGCGCGCTTACCAGATTTTCGGCGCGGAGTTCCTCGACGGCCTGCTCGAAGTCAGGGGCGAGCGGGCCGGGGTCGCGCGCGTCGGCGGCTACGTCTCGGCCCCGCGCGAGCGGCGCACGACGCGCGACGCACAGTACCTCTTCGTCAA
>JALZHC010000518.1 GCA_030914105.1 Acidobacteriota bacterium | reverse complement strand
GCCGCTGGGAGCTACCCTTCGCGCTCTTCAAGGCACGTCTCTCAAGCACCTGCGCGGTGCTCGACTGCACGATCAATCCTCTGGACTTCGGCGCGCGCTTGCAGAGCCTCTACCCGCACGCGCTCTACCGCCACTGGAACCCCGTCCAGCAAGGCAGGTTCGTCCTGCCCGTCGGCGTGCCGGACGCGGCCTTCGACCGCGTGGTCTGCGTCAACACGCTCGAACATCTCTTGCGCGAGCAGCGCGAGGCGCTCGTCGCCGAACTCGCCCTAAAGATGAAGCCGGGCGGACTGCTCGTCGTCACTTCAGATTTTTACTTTGAAGATTTCTGGTCGCGCCCCGAACTCCAGCACATGGGCGTGATGCACGCAGACCGCGCGGAGATTTTTAACGGCTGGAACCTCGTCACGCCCGACGAAATTTTAAGCCTCTGCGCGCGCCACAACTTGCGCCCCCTCGACGAGCGCGCGTGGAGTGCGCCCGCGCCGGATGAAGAAGGACTCTACCGCAACGTCGAGCCGTACCCGCACGCCTGCGTCGCCGCCGTCTTCAAGAAGGGCGACGGCGCGGCGCTGCTGCCCGAACGCAAAAAGGTCGCGCTCTCTCTGCTCACTTGGAATATGCGCCGGGTAAGTATCGAGTCGCTGGCCGCGCTCACGTGCGAGGCCGCGATGCTCAAGAGGCTCGGCCACGAACCGTTCGTCATCGTCTGCGACAACGGCTCGACCGACGGCCTACAGGACGCGCTGCGCGAGGCCGACTCGCAGACAGCCGTCGGGCACCGCTTCATCCTCAACCCGGAGAACCGCGGCAGCTCGGTCGCGCGCAACCAGATCATCGACTGCGCGCTCGAAGCCGGGGCCGACTACCTGCTGATGACCGACGGCGACATCGAGCTTGTGCCCTTCTCCTCCTTCGCCATGCTGCGCTACATGGAGGACAGCGGCCACCGGCTCGGCTGCCTCGGCGCATACATGTACGGCCAGTCGCCTTTGCGCGAGCAGACGACGCCCTGCCTCTACTCGCTCGCCGAGCTTCACCTCCGGGAGGATAGTTTGCTGGCGTGGACGCAGTACGGGATTTTTCGGCGGGAGGTCTTCGAGGCGGGCGTGCGCTTCGACGAGCGCGCGCCCTTCGACGGCCCCGGCTGGGGCTTCGAGGACAACGACCTCGCCTTCCAGATGGTCGTCAGGGGATACCGCATTCACTACTTCGTGGGCATCAACTACCTACACCGCGACCTGCACTCCTCGATGCGCCTGCTGCGCGAGGGCGGACTCGACCCGGTCTCCAACTACGAGAGCCGGAGGCGCTTCATCATCGAGAAGTGGGCCGGCACGCCGGACATCAGCGGCGGCCCGCTCAAGATTATGCAGATGGCGCGCGTGCCGACCGGCATTTGAAGAGAGGCGGGCGCGGCGCGCCCCGCCCATCGTGGGCCTTTCACCGAGAGGAGAGTTGCGGCGTGACCTTGATAGCGAAACAGTCTGACCTGTCGCTCACGGAGTTTGCGGCCTTCAACCACGGGCGCGACTATCCGCGCATGCGCCGCTGGGAGCTGCCCTTCGCGCTCTTCGGCCTCCGGCTGCCGAACACCGCGTCGGTGCTCGACTGCACGATCAATCCTCTGGACTTCGGCGCGCGCTTGCAGAGCCTCTACCCACATGTCACATACCGCCATTGCAGCCCCATCCAAGAGGGCCGGTTCTCGCCGCTCGTCGGCGTGCCGGACGCGGCCTTCGACCGCGTGGTCTGCGTCAACACGCTCGAACATCTCTTGCGCGAGCAGCGCGAGGCGCTCGTCGCCGAACTCGCCCTAAAGATGAAGCCGGGCGGACTGCTCGCCTTCACCTCCGACTTCTACTTTGACTCAATGTGGCAGAGGGAGGCCGTGCTGAAATTAGGCGTCATCAGACCCGACGGCGGCGAACTCTTCAACGGCTGGAACCGCGTCGCGCCGCGCGAGTACGTCGAGCTCTTCACACGTCACGGCCTCCTCCCGCTCGACGACGGCGACGAGGAGCCGCGCGATGGCGACACTGCGCTCTACCTCAACGAGCACCCTTACGAGCATGCCTGCGTCGCCGGCCTCTTCCGCAAGTCGTCGCAAGCGCCGCGCTTCGACGATTCGAGAAGGGTCGCGCTCTCTCTGCTCACCTGGAACACGCGCGCCATCAGCCTCGAATCGCTCGCCGCGCACGCGCGCGAGGCCGCGATGCTCAAGAGGCTCGGCCACGAACCGTTCGTCATCGTCTGCGACAACGGCTCGACCGACGGCACGCGCGAGGCGCTCGAAGCCTTCGGCGGCGAACTAGGCTGCGAGCACCACTTCATCTTCAACCCGGAGAACCGCGGCAGCTCGGTCGCGCGCAACCAGATCGTTGACCGCTTTCTCGAAGCGGGCGGCGACTACCTTCTCTTCACGGACGGCGACGTAGAGCTCGTCGCCGCGTCCTCGCTCGCGCTGCTGCGCTACATGGAGAACGGCGGTCGCGTGCTCGGCTGCGTCGGCGCCTTCACGGACGACTACACGAACGAACGGCAGTGGGCGACCCCTTACCTCTTCAGCGTGCAGCCCGCGCTCGTCGAGACCATCGACTGGTTCGTCTCGACCTGCTACGGCATGTTCCGGCGCGAGGTCTTCGAGGCGGGCGTGCGCTTCGACGTGTCCGGCCCTTTCGGCGGCCCCGGCTGGGGCTTCGAGGACAACGATCTCGCCTTCCAGATGCACGCACGGGGCTTCCGCGCCGACTGGTTCCATGGGATGAAGTTTCTGCACCGCGACGTGCGCTCGTCCATCCCCCTGCTGCGCCGCGAGGGCCTCGACCCAGCGGACGCCTTCCTGCGGCGCAGGCAGTACCTCGTGGAGAAGTGGTCGGGCGTGCCGCTTATCAACGACGGGCCGCTGGAGGAGGTGCGACACCTTTCGATGCCCGATACCCGCACGCAGGCTTGAGGAGGGAAAGTCATGGCCGAGGCCGACGGGCCGCACGACTTTGAGGGGCCGGGGGGCCGCGCGAGGCCGCAGGACTTCGACTGGATGCGCCTGCTCGAAGAGTGCCAGCGGGAGGTTGCCGCCTTCACGACGAACCCTTACTACCGCGCCGTCTACCGCGCCGACGAGTTCTCCTACTGGAGCCACATCCCCGGCTGGATTCAGGAGGACGCGTTGAGTCGGAGCCTGCGCCGCTGCCTCGACGTGGGCTGCGCCTACGGCACGCTGCTCCTCTTCGTGAGGCGTCTGACGGGCTGCGAGGCGTTCGGCATGGACTTCACCGACGTTTACGCGAGCGCCGAATTGTTCGCGCGCCGCCGGATGGCCTTCGCCGTCTGCAACATCGAGCTGGACGAGGTGCCCTGGCCGCCGCCCTTCGACGCGATCATCTTCACGGAGGTGCTCGAACACCTGAACTTCCGCGCGACCCCGACGCTCGGCAAGCTCGCCGGCCTGCTCGCGCCCGGCGGCCTCATCTACCTGAGCACGCCCGACGCCGCCGAGTGGGGGCGGACGACGAAGTATTACGCCGACTACGAGGAGCTGCCCGAACCGCGCGAGGAGCTGCGCGCGCGGGTCGTCGACGACCACGTGTGGCAGTTCGACGAGCGTGAGCTGCTCGCCGTGATCGAAGGCGCGGGGCTGGAGGTCGTGCGCTCGGCACACTCGCCCGGCTGCCCGCACCGCCACTTCAACCTGACCCTGCGCGCGCGCCTGTGTTGAAGCGCGCGAACCCTTGAGAGCGAGGCCCGGAGGTGTCCGCCGCCTTGAAAGTCCTGACCGTCATCGGCACGAGGCCGGAGGCCATCAAGCTGGCGCCGGTGATCGACGTGCTGCGAGGCAGCGGCCGGTTCGACGTCCGCGTCTGCTCGAGCG
>JALZHC010000517.1 GCA_030914105.1 Acidobacteriota bacterium | reverse complement strand
TGCAGCGTGCCCGGCTCGTTGCCCAGAGGGTTACTGAACTGGCGGAGCGAGGGCGCGAGCGTGACGGCGCGCGTGTAGTAAAAGGTCTGGAAGGCTTCGATGGCGCGCACGACCGACGCGCGCCGTCGCAGGCCGAAAGATACGGCGAGGTCGCGCAGGCCGCCGCCCGTTCCGAGCGTGTCAATGTCGGTGCGCGTGTCTATGAAAAGCTCGCTGTCAGCCGTCGTGGGCTTGCGTACGCGGGCCTCGATGTTCAGCGGCGAGAAGCGGCGCGGCACGCCGCCGTAGGTGAAGCCTGAGAAGGTGTTGATGGGGTAGAACTGGTTTCGCTGGCCGGGGTGGAGCGCGCCGCCGAAGTTCGGGTCGAAGAAATACTTCTGCCGCAGCGTGACGGAGAGGAACTCGTAGGGCTGGCGCGTCAGAGGCGACTGGCTCTCCCGCAGCGCCGTCAGCGCGCTGCCCGCGCGCGTGTTCTTCGGAAGCCGCGTGCGCGCTCGCTCGGCAGCTCCCTTCTCGCCTTCCTTCTCATTCTCCTTGCCGCCTGCTTCCTTCCGGCCCGCGTCCTCCCGGCCCGTCGCCTGCCCCGCGTTCTCCGGGCGCGCGCGCGCGCCGGCTTCCCTCCTCCCTTCCGCGCCCTTCTCCTTCGGCTTGGTGTTGACGCTCTCGGTCGAGCGGCGGAGGAAGAAGCGATTGGTGACGCCGTACTCAAGCTCGTTGGTGTCGGCGACGGCGTCCACCTCGTCGAAGCGTATGACGCGGTCGAAGTCCGAGACGCCGGTGATGCGGCGGTAGGTCAGGTAAGGCTCGACGACGTGGCGGAACCAGAAAGAGCCGTCGCCGTGGTGGAAGTTGCGCGCAAGCGCGGGCGGGCGAAGGTCTAAGGTGAACTCGCCGTAGACGCGCGTGACGTTAGCGGGGAGCACGAGGCGCGTGAGCGGGTCAATCGAGTTCGAGTAGAAGGTTCCGCGCGCGGCAGCGGTCGCCGTCAGGTTCCAGCCGTCGAGGTTTAAGGGCAGCGTGACTTCGGGCCGGAAGTCGAGCCGCTGGACGATTGACGGCGTGATTACGGGATTCTTGATGCCGTTGGCGAGAAGGGCCGCCGGGTCTTCGACCGTCTCCTTGCGGCTCATGCCGGCGACGCTCGATTGGAACGAGAAGTAGAGCGGCAGTTTTCCTTTCAGCCAGGAGAGCAGGCCGGGCCGCTTGTCGAAGGAGACGCCGGGCATCTGGCGCGTGCGGATGCGCTCGGTCGGGATGGAGATGACCTGCGTGGTGGCGATGAAGTTGAACGAGTAGCCGCCGAAGTTTTTGTTGACGAAGACCTGCGAACGCTCTTCCGGAGAGATGGCGAGCTGAATGGAGTCGGAGAAGACCTGTCGGAAGGCGAGGTTCGAGGTGACGTTGACGTCCGCCGCGGCGAGGAAGCCGTTGGGGAAGTAGTGCACGCCGTCGATGTAGAAACTCGACCCGCCCTGGTCTGGGTGCTGCGCGTCGGCCTTCGGGCCGAGGACGCGATCCTTGACGGCGTAGAAGCCGAGGTTAAGGTAGGAGCGCGAGTTGGCGCGCGTGCGCAGGTCTGCGCCGAAGCCGTAGCCGCGCATGGTGTAGATGTCTGTGCGGAAGGTGATGTCGGCTGAGCGGCCCAGAGTCTGGAAGTAGCCGCCGGAGACGCGGAAGCCCTTCTGGCCGGAGCCTGAGAAGGTCGGAGTCAGGAAGCCGGAGGCGCGGTCGCGCGGCTTGATGGAGACCGAGGCGTATGGGAGCCAGAAGACCGGGATGTGCTTGACGAGAAATGCGGGGCGGCGCAGGCGCACGTGGTCGGCGAGCGTGATGGTGGCGCGCGCCGTCTTGAAGCTCCACTTCGGAACCTCGTCGTCGCCGCAGGCCGTGACCTCGCCGCCTATGACGACGATCTTCGTGCCGCTTACTTTCTCGACGCGGTCGGCGGTGAAGTAGATGATCGTGCCGTCCTGCGTCTGGTTCGTAAATCCCGTCGAGTTCAGGAAGAAGCCGGTCTTGGTCGCGTAGTTCCACTCGGCGCGCGACCCCGTGATGCGCTGGAACTCGCCCTGATCGAAGACGACGTTGCCTTCGGCGACGACGAGGTTTTTCGCCTCGTAGTCCGTCACCTTGTCGGCCTGAAGGCGATAGATTCCAGCGCGGATGTCAACGTTTCCCTGATAGACGATGACCTGCGCGTTCTTCGGGCCGGTGACTTCGTTGCGCTCGGCGTGAATGTCGATGGTGTCGGCGGGTTGCTCGCCCGCGCCGAGCGAGCCGGTGAGACGCCTTCGCGGTCGGACAACGGGCCGCTCCTCGTTGAGAGGGTTGACGCTCGGCGTGTCTGTAATGGGGTTCTCGACCTTGCGCTCGACGGGGTTGGTCTGCTGCTGCGCGCGCGCGTGCGCGGCGAGCAGAAGGAGTGCGGCGACGCAGAACGCGGTCAGCGTCCGGGTACGGCCCTTCGTCTTTCGGGGAACGTCAGCGCGCAAGGTTTCTTCGCCGCAAGCCTCCCAGAGGACAAAACGAGCCGCGCGCTCGGAGCGAGACGTTGGCGGAAGCTCTGACGAGAGTCGCGCGGCTGTTTCAAAAACGGGCCGATGCTAACACGCGCCGTCGAGAGGCGACAAGCAGAAGGATGAAGGGAAAGCAGTAGACAGTAGCCAGTAGGTGCGAAGGAGATGCTTAACGCTTCCGCTCAGGCCGCCCGCCGAAGAAAGGTTCTTCTACTGGCTACTGACTACTGGTTACTGGCTACTACTTCATCCTTCCGCCTTCCGCCTTCATCCTTGCTTTGTAGTTGAGTCGGTAGCGCGCGGTCAGTGCCAGTCCGAGGCTCATGACGATGAGGGCGACGACGAGGAAGGGCCAGACGTAGGGCAGCGAGAGCAGGACGGCCCAGAAGACCGCGCCCAGAAGGAGCGCGACCGACTCGGAGCGCTTCTTTTCGGGCAGCAGCGCGCGCTGGAGCCAGCGCCCCGTCGCGGCGTGAATCACGACGCGCCCGAACAGGTATGAGAGCAGCAGCAGCAGCAGCGCCGTCACGCCCGCCAGAGCGCCCAGAGCCGTCGGCAGGTATTCGAGCGCGCCGACTACGCCCGGCCCCATCACGACCGCGCCGAGCAGCCCGATGAGTGCGACGCGCGCCAGCGTCAGGTGGAGACGGGCCGCCGCGCGGCTGACGGCGCCCGGCGAGACCGCGGTCAGGGCTATCGAGACGACGAACCAGAAGAGCACGGCGAGCAGCCGCCAGCCGAGGAACGAGAGCGTCAGCTCCGGCGTCAGGATCGAGGCGGGGTTGCGCGCGAGGCTCTTCAGCTCCTGCTCGTAGCCGGCGACCATCACCGTCCTGCTGTCGAGCTTGCGCGCCGCGTCCTGCCCGTGCCGGTACTCGCCGCCGATGACCATCACGTCGCCGCCGATGTATGAGCCGTCGAGCTGTATGACCGAGCCGCCGATGGCCGCCACGTCGCCATTAACTTTCCCCTCGACAATCACGTCGCCGCCGAAGGCGAGCACGCCGTTTCGCACCTCGCCGCGCACGCGCACCGCGCGCCCCAGCCCGAACACGTCGCTCGCCGGATTGCCCGCGACGACTAATTCGTCGGACGCGCTCGCGGCGTCCGCCACCTGCGCCTGCGCGATGACGGCGGCGGCCAGAAGCAGAAGCAGCGAGAGCACGGCCTTGAAGAAGGGCGGGGCGGCTGGCTTTGACGTCGCGGCTTGAGGAGTTGTTATCGGGGCTTGAGCGTGGCGCGGGTTGAGTTCAACGCAGAGGCGCAGAGGGCGCAGAGGGGGCGCAGAGGGGTTCGGGATTTCAAATTTGAGATGTGCAATGCTCAAACTCTCTGCGCCCCCTCCGGGCGTCGCGCC
>JALZHC010000516.1 GCA_030914105.1 Acidobacteriota bacterium | reverse complement strand
TGTGCTCTTGAGCACGCACGTCGGCGAGACCTTCGACGCCATCGTCACGGGCGTCAAAGACCGCGGCACGTTCGCCCGCCTACTGCGACCGCCCGCCGACGGTCGCGTCGTCCGCGGCGAGGAAGGGCTCGATGTCGGCGACCGCATACGCGTCCGCCTCCTCTCGACAGACCCCGAACGCGGCTTCCTCGACTTCGCACGCGTCGGACACTGAAAGGCAGTAGCCAGTAGTCAGTAGGAAGAAGGCAGCCGGTTGAGGTTTGAATCTGGTCTTACTGATTCACTCAACCGGCTGCCTTCTGCGTCGTGCCTGCTGTCTACTGTCTACTGACTACTGCCTTTCTTCCTTCTTCCTACTTGAAGTTCGCCTGCACCTTCGTGTCAGAATTTATCGCCACGGTGCAGGTTTGCGAGGTGCCGGAGCACGCGCCCGACCAGCCCGTGAACTTGAGTCCGGCGGCGGGCGTCGCCGTCAGTGTGACGAGCGAGCCTTGTATGAACTTCGCCGAGCAGACGTTGCCGCAGTTGATGCTCGCGCCCGTCACGGTGCCGGAGCCGCCGCGACCGATGGAGAGCGTGAACTGCGGGAGGAAGGTGGCCGTCACATTCAGCGAGTCCGTGACGCTCAACGTGCAGGTCTGCTGCGCGCCGCTGCACGCGCCCGTCCAGCCCGCGAAGACCGAGCCGGAAGCGGGGCTAGCCGTCAAGGTCACCGTCGCGTTCAGGTTGTAAGTGGCCGCGCACTTGTTGCCGCAACTGATGAGCTTGTCGGAGGAGTTGACGTTGCCGTTGCCGGTCTTCGTGACCGTGACGGCGGGGACGCCGACGTTGGCCGCAGACATCTGCGCGCCGACGAAGTCGCCCAGCTCGCCGTCCTGCGGCGCGTTGCACAGGCCGCCGTCGGCGCAGACGACCTCGTGCGTGACGGGATCGTAAGCGCCCGTGTAGCGGTAAATCTCGTAGCGGCGGATGACGGAGCGCGTGGTCGCGTCGAGGCCGCCCTGGTTCTGTCGGCGGCTGCGCTTCTGCTTACCGTTGCTGTTTGACGGCGGGTCGGCCTGCAAGATTTCCCACGCGACCTCGACCTGCGTGGCGTCCTGCGGCACGACCGCGTTGTCGCTCACAAGTTCGTCGAGCGTCACCTCGCGCGGCAGTTGCGTCTTGAAGACCTTGACCCACTGCGCGCCGCCGAACTGTTCGGGCGCTTCGGGCGGCTCCGGCGCGACGATCTCGGCCTGAAGCTCAGGCGGCGCGGCGGGCTGCGCGGGCGGCAGGATAACGTAAGTCGGCGCGGGGATGGCGACCGGCGGGTCGAAGCCGACGAGCGCGCCCGTGCCGGGCGAGACCGGGTCTTCGATGAGCCAGCGGTAGGTCGTCTTCGTGGGCGTGGCGTTCAGCGCCGCGCCGAAGTGTTCGCAGCCCGCGGCGTCGTAGTTCGCGCCCCACTGGTAGCAGGAGCCTGCGAAGGGCGTGCCCGCGGCGTGCGCGACGGTCGTGTGGAGGAACTGCTGCGCCGCGGCATCGTAGGCACTCGTATAGCGCAGGTAGACGCCCGTCGGGTAGGGCACAACCTGCGGCGAGCCGTAGCGCTGCGCGCTGAAGGTGTAGAAGACATCGCCGGGCTGCAAGCCTTCTAACTGAATCTCGAAGCCGTGCGCGTCGTGGCCGGTGTCGTTGACCACGTCGAAGTTTGAGAGCGAGCCGAAGATCGTGGCCGTCTGCGCGTACGCGCTCGCGGTGAAGAGTGCGAGGACGAGCAGGGCCGTCGAAAATGCCTTGGCGAAGAATTGCCGGCTGTTTGCCGAAAGGGTCTGGGGGATTCTTTGGCGCTTCATTTTTATCGTCTCCTTCTGATCGTTTGTCGGGGCAGACTTTGACTCCCGCGACCGATGCAACTCGGTCGCCGTCTCAGTCTTTGCTGGTTCGAGCGCTGGGGTGTCTCTTGCGGCGGCGGGCTTCACAAACCGTCGTGCTGCCGTCGGGGTGACAGAGCGCGTGCGCGAGCCTGGAAATACGTCGGTCGCGAAAAATTATTTCCCGGCGGCGCGCTAGACAATCGCGTTTCGCGCGCCCTATCCTCGACGCGGAGGGAACCAAAGGGCGGCGGATGGCGCAGAGCGACGAAGAGTTGTTGCGTGCTTGCAGGCGCGGAGATGAGGCGGCTTGGGAGGCGCTCGTGCGTCGCTACCAGCGGCTCGTCTACGCAGTCCCGCGCCGCGCGGGGTTGGACGAGGACGCGGCGGCGGACGTTTTTCAGGACGTGTTCGCGACGCTCCTGGAGAACATCGAGCGGGTCGAGCAGCCTTCGCGACTGCACGCCTGGCTCGTCACGACGGCGCGGCGCAAGACCTGGCTCGCCGTCAAGCGTTCGCGCCGCACGGTCGCGCTCGAAGACTTCGAGGGCGAGTCGGACGACGCCTCCTCG
The DNA here is from genome assembly GCA_030914105.1 of Acidobacteriota bacterium. Classification (GTDB taxonomy): domain Bacteria; phylum Acidobacteriota; class Blastocatellia; order Pyrinomonadales; family Pyrinomonadaceae; genus QHXN01. The sequence goes on along the minus strand of JALZHC010000516.1, from coordinate 1,453 downwards.
ATTCCGGACGAGGCGCTGCTGCCCGACGAAGTGCTCGGCCAGTTAGAAGAGCAGCACTTCGTCCGCGCCGCGCTCGCCGAGCTTGACGAGCGCTGCCGCCGGCTCCTCACGATGCTCTTCTGCCGCACAGACACGCCGCCCTACTCCGAAGTCGCCGCCTCGCTCGGCACGACCGAAGGCAGCATCGGCCCCACGCGCGCGCGCTGCCTGAAAAAACTTCTCGGCGAGCTGAACAAGGCGGGGCTGTTCCGCACAGCCGACGGATAGCTCGCCCTCATCTTTACCCTCCGGGCGCACGCCCGAAACTCACTCTCGCCGTCGCCCCGCGTCAAAGGCTTATCCCTTCAGACAATTTTTATTTTCGGACGTCCGTATTTTCATTGCCCGCTGCGGCACTGTCTGCGCGGCGACTAATGAGCGCCGGTCTCTATATCAACAACCAAGTCTCCCCGGAGGAGCAGAGATAGAATGAAAGCCAAGACGAGCCACCCTATTTCCTCAATCTTTAAACTCGCGCGCCCGAATGCGCGCACGCTACTCGCCGCCGGCCTCTTGCTGGCGTGCCTTCTTCTCTTATCGCCGGCGGCCTTCGCGGACGGCGGCTCTTCGACGGGCACGAAGATCGAGGCCGCGCTGTCGGGCGCTGCCATCGGCGGGCTGACACCGAAGGGCGAGGCCGAGTTCGAGCAGAAGTCGGATGGCAGCCGCAAGCTCGAAGTCGAGGTCGAGCACGTCAACCTGCCTTCGGGCACTGTGCTCGACGTGCTCGTTGACGGCCAGAAGGTCGGCTCGCTCACGCTCGACTCGCTGATGGCCGGAAAGCTGGAGCTTGAGACCGAGCACGGGCAAACCTTCCCGCTCGTCAACTCGCGCACGCGCGTCGTCGTCGCCGACGCCAACGGCAACACCATCGTCGCCGGCTCGTTCGGCGACATCACGCCCACGCCGACGCCGACTCCGGGCGCGAGTCCGACGCCGACGAGCGAAGTGCGCATCGAGTCTTTGCTCGCGGGCGGCGCGATAGGCGGGTTGACGCCGAAGGGGCACGCGAAGTTCCGCTCGCGCAATGGCGAGAGCGAGTTCGAGGTTGAGGTCGAGAAAGTGAACCTGCCCGCGGGCACCGCCCTGAACGTGCTCGTGGATGGCCTGAAGGTCGGCGAGCTGAGGCTGGCCGCGACGCTCGAAGGCGAGCTTGAGCTTGAGAGCGAGCACGGCGCGAACGTGCCCGCCGTCACGAGCGCCTCGACCGTCGTCGTCACGAACGCCGGAGGGCAGACCATCCTGAGCGGCGCGTTCAACTCCGGCTCGACCGCCAAGACCGAGCGAGAGAACGACATCGACGACTCGAACTTCTTCGTCGAGCAGCAGTACCACGACTTCCTCGACCGCGAGCCTGACGACTCCGGCCTCGACTTCTGGAAAGCTGAGATCGAACGTTGCGGCGGCGACGACG
>JALZHC010000073.1 GCA_030914105.1 Acidobacteriota bacterium | reverse complement strand
ATCCACCTGTTCAGGAGGTCGGTCGGCTCGACGCGCTGGCGGCCGAAGTCGTCAACGACGAGCGTGCCGCCGTTCGACTTCATCTGGAACGGCGCCTCGTAGAAGCGCGCGGCCTCGCTCCACTGCAAGTCCGCGTCGTCGAGCGTCAGCTCGCCGCCGACGATGACGAGCGGGCGCTCGATGAGTACCCAGCGGCGGTCGTAGTCGGTCGGCTGTACGTCTTCGGGCGCGGGCCGGTGGTTGTGCGTGTCGAAGACGCGGATGATCTGGCCGTCAATCTCGATGGCGAAGGGTATCCAGATGTAGCCGGGAAGGCCGGCGTTGATGCGCTCAGCGACGGCGGTCTTGCCCGTGCCCGGCGGGCCTGTGATGAAGAGCGAGCGGCGCGAGTTGATGACGCAGCCCAGAGTTTGCAGTAGCGACTCCGGCAGGACGAGGTCGCGGAAGGCCGCGCGCACAGTCTCGATTGAGGCGGCGCGCGCGGGCACCGCTTGCAAGCGCATCATGTGCGCGTAGTCGCGCAAAGAGACGGGCGCGGGGCCGACGTAGCCGCACAAACTACGCACGCGCGCGACACGCTCCCAGCCGCGCTCGAGCATCGCGTAGCGCGTCGCGCCGACGGCGATCTGGCCGCGCACCTCGACCATCTTCTCGCGCGTCAGGTGCACGAGCATCTCCTCGACGAGCGCGCGCGGCAGACGCAACTCTTCGGAGATGCCTTGCGTCGAAGGCTCCGGCATCTGCGCGACGTGCTTCAGGGCGAGGTCGCACAAGAAGCTCTCGGCCACGTCCGCCTCGCGCAGCTCTTCGAGCGAAGGCGGCCCCATCGTCTCAATCTCGACGCGCGTGAGAATCCCCGTGTGTGTCGTCATATCTGAGCCTTCCGTTTGTGCTGCTGGCTTTCGGTCACGTCAATGTTGAGCGTTGAGCAAGTAAGATTCAACACAGAGACGCAAAGGGCGCGGAGGGGGCGCGGAGGAATGCACAACTCTCAGCGCCCCCTCTGCGCCCTCTGCGTCTCTGCGGTGAGCTTCAACTTTCATAATTCCCAAGTCGGCTGAAAGAGACCGCGCGACTTTCTATCTCTCCTCCGCCGCCGCGACAGTCGGCCCGCTGTCGGCGGCCTGTAAAGCCTGGCGCGCGTCTTCAGCCTTCGCCTTATTGCCGGTGCGCTCGTAGAGTTCGGCGAGCTGGCGCAGGACGTTGGCGGAAGAGGGTTGCAGGCGTCGCGCGGCTTCGAGGTGTTCGGCGGCGCGGTCGTCGCGGCCCACTCGAATCAGGAGCGCGGCGACGTTGGCGTGGCCGTTGAACTCGCCGCCCGCGCGCGCGAAGTTGCGGTAGGCGTCGTCGTACCTGCCGAGACGGACTTGCGCGAGCGCGAGGTTGTTGAGGACGCGCGCGTCGCCGGGCGCGAGTTTGGCCGCGCGCTTCAGCTTGTCGACGGCGGCGCGGTAGTTGCCGTTCAGGTAGAGCGAGTAGCCGAGGTTGTTCAGGGCTTCCGGGTCGCGTTCGTTCACGTCAACGGCGCGCGCGTAAGAATCTTTGGCGCGGTCGTGCAGACCCTTCTGGTCGTAGGCGACGGCGAGAAGGCTGTGCGCCTGGCTCAAGCGGGGGTCGAGCGAGGCGGCGCGCGACAGCTCGGCAATCGCCTCGTTCAGGCGACCCTCTTCCAAGAGCGCGCGACCGCGCGCGAGGCACGCCCGCGCGCTCTGGTCGTCGTCGCCCGCGGGCTGTTTGCGCTCGGTCGTGCTGTCGTCAACACGCATGACGGCCGCGCTCTCAAACCGCGCCGCGTCCTTGTCGCTGATGCGCGCGAGCTTCGAGTCGTCCTTGCCGAAGAGGTGCTGGACGGCCTTGAAGGGGGCCTTGATGATCTTCAAAAACCCGCCGCCCTTCTTCTTCGTCGCGCCCGCGCCGGCCTCCGCGCCGGAGGCGTTGACGACGTTCGTGTCTGTGTCGCCGTCGCGCCCGTCGCCTTGCGCGCTCCAGATGGCGGCGGCGCTTAAGGCGATGACGAAGGCTGCGAGAAGTGTAACGACTCTGCGCGTGAACATGACCGAAACCCCTCCTTACATGTTTGCAAACGTGTCCATGAGGTTGATGAACGCGGGGCCGAGGAGCACGACGAAGAGCACTGGGAAGAGGAAGCAGGCGAGCGGGAAGAGGAGCTTGACCGCCGCCTTCTGCGCGGCCTGCTCGGCGCGCTGTCGGCGCTTCGTGCGAAGGCTGTCGGCGTAGACGCGCACGGCGCGCGCAATCGAAGTGCCGAATTTGTCGGCCTGGATGAGCATGGCGCAGAGGCTTCGGAGGTCTTCGACGCCGGTGCGCTCGGCGAGATTGCGCAAAGCCTCCGCGCGGTCGCGCCCGACGCGAATCTCCATGTTCGTCATCACCAGCTCTTCGCAGATCTCCGGGTGCACGTCCGTCAACTCCTCGCCGACGCGGACGAGCGCGGCGTTCAGGCCGAGGCCGGCCTCGATGGAGACGACGAGGAGGTCGAGCGCGTCGGCCAGGCCCCACTGGACGCGCTGCTGCCGGCTCTTAATCATCCGCCTCAGCGCGTAGCGCGGGAGCGCGAAGCCGACGACGAAGGCCGCGAGAATCCAGAAGGCCGCGCTGCCGAGCGGGCGGCCCATGAGCGCGCAGACGAGCGCGACGAGGGCCGGGAAGAAGGCGAGCGAGAGCAGTTGCACCGCGCGATAAATCATCGCCGCGTTGGGCGAGCGGTAGCCCGCGTGCATCAACTGCTTCTGGAGTTTCTTCGCCTCGGCTGCCGAAGGCGGCGCGATGCGGCTCAGAGGCTCCGCGACCTTCTCGGCGAAGGCCGAGACCGGCGACTCTTCGATGAGCGCCGAGGGCGCAGTCGTGACCGCGCCGCCCGCGCCCATCCGCTTCAGACGCTCGGTCGCCGCCGACGCCGGACGGAACGTCATCCAGTAGACGCCCAGCACGCCGAGCATGATGCAGACGAAGGTGGAGATGGTGATGAAGAGAATCATGGCTTCAAAGGGTTTTGGGTGTTGGGTTCTGGGTGCTGGGTAATTGCTCAGGTTTTGGCGCGGGGCTTTTCCAGCACCCAAGACCTAAAACCCAGCACCCTGCCTCAAATCTTTATCCTCAGAATCTTCCGAATGACGAGCATGCCTGTGATCTGGAGGGCGACGGCGACGGCGAGGAGTGTGTGGCCGCGCGGGTCGCTCCAGAGGACGCTCATGTATTCGGGGTTCATCACGGTGACGGCCAGCGCGATAAAGATGGGCAGGCCGCAGAGAATCCACGCGGACATGCGCGAGGAGGTCGTCAGGGTCTTCAGGTCTTCGAGGATGCGAAAGCGCTCGCGGATGGTCTGAGCGACCTTCTCCAGAACCTCTGCGAGGTTGCCGCCCGTCTCGCGCTGGATGAGGATGGCGGTGATGCACAGGCGGAGGTCTAAGAGCGGGACGCGCTCCGACAAGTTTTCCAGCGCGAGCTTCAGAGAGAGGCCGAGGTTCTGCTCCTCGTAGGTCTTGCGGAACTCGGTCGCAATCGGCTCCGGCATCTCGGTCGAGACCATGTGCAAGGCTTCGGGGAAGGCGTGGCCGGCCTGGAGCGCGCGGCTCATCAGGTCGAGCGCGTCGGGCAGAAGCTCAAGGAAGCTGCGCAGGCGCTGGCTGCGCTTCCAGAAGACGTGGATGAACGGGATGGCCGCGGCGGCGACTCCCGCAGCGACCGCCACAACCCACATCGGCGTGAGCATCGAGGCGGCGAGCGCGCCGAGGATGCCGGCCATCGCCGAGAACATCAGCAGTCGCGTGACCGTGATGTTCAAGTCGGCCTGGTCAATGACGCGCCGCAGACGCGTGGCGAACTGCACTTGCAGGAGCGCGCGATTGAGTGTGGGTATCTCGCTTAACAACTCCTGGCGCGCGAGCTGCACTTCAACGTCGCCGCTGTGGGCCGAGTGCAGAAGCGCATCCGCGAGCCGCTTCTGCAAGCGCGCGCGCCGCTTCTCCGAGCCGTGCGTCGCCAGAAGGTACGCGCCGAGCACGAGGACGAGGCAGAAGATGAAGACGAAGAAAGGAAGCATGGTTTTAATCAGTAGTCAGTAGTCAGTAGTCAGTAGTTTTTGCTTTCGTCGGTTGAGCCTTCGTCGCGTCGCCAGCGCCAATCGAGAGAAGATGTCTTCACTACTGGCTACTGACTACTGACTACTGGCTACTATCCACTAGCCTTCAAAGAAGGTACGCGGCAGTTGCATGCCGTACTGCCTGAGCCTTTCCGCGAAGCGCGGGCGGACGCCGGTGGCTTTGAACTGGCCGACGACACGGCCTTCCTTGTCCACGCCGCGGCGCTCGAACTGGAAGATCTCCTGCATCGTGATGATGTCGCCCTCCATGCCCGTGATCTCGGAGATGGAGGTGACGCGGCGCGTGCCGTCGGAGAGGCGCGCGACCTGTATGACGAGGTCAATGGCCGAGGCGATCTGCGAGCGCATGGCGCGCTCGGACAGGCGCATCGCCGTCATCTGGATCATCGTCTCGACGCGCGACAGAGCATCGCGCGGCGTGTTGGCGTGAATCGTCGTCAAAGAGCCGTCGTGGCCCGTGTTCATGGCCTGGAGCATGTCTATGGCCTCGCCGCCTCTGACCTCGCCGATGACGATGCGGTCGGGGCGCATGCGCAGGGCGTTGCGCACGAGGTCGCGCTGCGTGATCTCGCCCTTGCCCTCGATGTTGGGCGGGCGCGTCTCAAGGCGGACGACGTGCGGCTGCTGCAACTGCAACTCCGCCGAGTCCTCAATCGTCACGATGCGCTGGTCTTCGGGGATGTAGGCCGAGAGCGCGTTCAGAAGTGTCGTCTTGCCCGCGCCCGTGCCGCCGGAGATGAGGACGTTCAGGCGCGCGTGGACGCACATCCGAAACATCTCGGCAATGTCGCGCGTGAGCGCGCCCTTCTCGATGAGCGTATCAATCTTGAGCGGGTCGGCGCCGAAGCGGCGAATGCTCATGACGGGGCCGTCGAGGGCGAGCGGCGGGATGATGGCGTTGACGCGCGAGCCGTCGCGCAGGCGCGCGTCGACCATCGGCGAAGACTCGTCAATGCGCCGGCCCACGCTTGAGACGATGCGCTCGATGACTCTCATCAGGTGCTCGTTGTCCTTAAACGTCACCTCCGACTTCTCAAGGCGGCCTCCGCGCTCGACGTAGACCTGCGCGGGCGAGTTGATGAGGATGTCGCAGATGGTCGGGTCGGCGAGGAGCGGCTCAAGCGGCCCCAGTCCGAAAAGCTCGTGGCGCACCTCCTCGACCAGACGCTCGCGCTCGATTGTGGTGAGCGGCGTGCTCTCGGCGTGCAGGAGGTCTTCGGCGAGCCGCGCGACTTCGGCGTGGAGCTGTTCGGCTTCGAGCTGGCCGAGCTTCTTCAAGTCCATCCGGTTGATGATGGCGCGGTGCAGGCGCGACTTCATCTCCTGAAAGACCTGCTGGCGGTTGACGACCGGCTCTTCGGCGGCGGCGCTGCCGTTGCGGGCGAAGGTCGCGCCGCCCTGCGGCATCGTCTCTTTAATCATTCGTTCGCGAAGTGACATGGGATTGGCTGCTGGCTCCTGGCTGCTGGCTGTTAGCTGTTGGCCGTTAACTGGCCGTTGACCGTTTTCTTGTCGAGCACGGCGCGCGCCGCTTTCGTCTGCTCCTGGACTTTGTTCTGACGGCGGAAGAGGCCGGCGAGCAGGCCGCGCCGTTCGCCTTCGGCTTCGGCTGGTGTCGCGGCGGCGTGCGCGCCTCCGCCGATGCCGGCGGCGATCTGGCGAATCTCCGTGGCGATGCGCGACGTAGGTTCGGACTCGACGAGCGGCTGGCCGAGGTTGATCGAGTTGACGACGGCCCGATAGTCGCTCGTCACGTAGCCGGCGACGCGCTCGCCTAGGTAGCGCTCGACCTGTCGCAGGTCGAGGTCAATCTGCTTCGACCAGCGGTTGACGACGATGCGAACCTTGTGGCGCGGGTAGCCGAGGCGGTCGAAGATTGCGAGCGTGCGCTGCGCGCTGCGGATGGCGGGGATGTCGAGCGTCAAGACCATCAGGATTTCGTCCACCTGGTCGAGCGCGGCCAGCGTGATCGAGTCGAAGGTGTGCTGCGGGTCGATGACGACGAAGTCGTAGCGCTCGCGCAAAATCTGGATGACGGAGAAGACGTGCTCGGCCTCGATGTCGTCGGCGGCGTCGGCCTCGCGCGGCGCGGCGAGAAGGCTTAGGTTCGCGTTGTGCGGCGAGAGGTAGCTGCCGAGCATGGCGTCGTCTGCCTGCTCGCGGTTCTCGACGAGGTCGGCGATTGAATACTTCGGCTCGACGCCGAGGAAGAGCGTGAGGTCGCCGGCCTGAAGGTTCAGGTCAACCAGAACAGTCGGCGCTTTCAGAGAGGCGGCGAGGTTCGTGGCGAGGAAGGAAGTACCGCAGCCGCCCTTGCTCGAAAAGACGGCGACGGCGCGGCCCTGCTTCTTCGGCGTTTCGGGCTGGACGTGGCAGAACTCTGCGGTGCGCTGAAGCACGGTCTCGAACTCTTCGGGCCGGACGGGCAGGCGCAGGAAGTCGCGCGCGCCCGCGCGCAGAGAGCGCAGGATGAGATCGGGCGAGGCGTCGCGCGAGGCGCAGACGATGGCCGTGGCGGGGCTGACCGAGGCCACGCGCGCGACGAACTTCAGGGCCTGCTCCGGCTCCGCGCCGAGCGTGACGATGGCGGCGTTGGGTCGCAGCCGCTCGACTTCCGGAAGCATCTGCTCCGTGTCGTCGCCCGCAATGAGCAGGCGCGTGCGGTCGCTCGCGGCGAGCGCGCCGCGCAGCTCGCGCAGAGAGTCGAGGCCGCTGCTGAGAATGACGAAGGTGAGTTGCTGGCTCATCGTTTATCCTTCGAGTCGAGAAGTTCTCCGAACGGGGCCGAAAGTTTTCGCGTGCGTTACAGGTTCGGCGGCACGTAGCCGGCGTTCTCGCCCGTCAGCGTCGTCTGGTAAGCGGGCATCCGCAGGGTCGTGCCGAAGAGCGCGACGACGAAGCTGAAGTCGTAGTTGACGATGCTGACCTTGACAGCCCCGGCGTTGACGCCGAAGCCGGAGTAGCTGACCTGGACGTTCGTGGTCGTCAGGCCCCTGACGACCGGCTGCGCGCCGGCTGCCGGGTTCGGCGTGCCGTAGACGACGACGTTCTTCGTGCGGTCAATCGAGGTCGAGGAGTTCGGGCACCCGCCGTCCGTCGGGTCGCACTGGTTGACGGCGTAGCGCGCGCCGCGGCGCGCGGCGTCGGTCAGGGCGTTGTGCGTCCAGAGAAGGACGCCGAACTGTAGGACGCCGAAGACGACGGTCATAAAGACGGTCGCGCCGATGGCGAACTCCAGCAGCGCCGCGCCGCGCTCGCCTTCTCGCGCCGCGCCGTGCTTCCCTTCTCGCGCCGCGCCCCACCCTCTCTTTCTGTCCGATCTCGCAGACACCTTCGCCTCCACTCGTTCGGAAACTAATAGACGTACTTCATCGTCACGCTCGGGCTGACGTTAATCTTCAGGGAGAGGGACGGGATGCCGGTCAGCTTGCCGAGGTCGAAGATGGGCTGGTACTGGTAGCCCGTGACCCTGGCCGTGACGACCTGCGCGCCCGCGTTCGTCGTCAGTTGGATGTTGACGTTGCCGCAGGTCAGCCCCTGGAGGATCGCCGTCCCCGAACAGTTCGCCGCAGGGTCGCCGTAGACGGCGAGGCTCTGGGCCTGCGCCGTGTCGTTCGCATCGTAGGGACGCGTGGTGGCGTAGCGCGCCGCGCCGCGCGCGGCCTTCGCCAGCGTCGAGTAGGTGTAGAAGAAGCGCCCGAACTCGGCCACCGACGCAAAGAGCAGAATCATCACGGGCAGCACGATTGACAGCTCGACGAGCTGCGTGCCGCGCTCGTCCGACGCCGCGCGGCAGATGATTCGGCACAAGGCTCTGGCGATTCGCTTCGTCATCTCGGTCTCCAGCCTCAGCGGTAGAGGACGGGGACGGCAAGCTCTTGCATGCCGGGGCCACCCTGCGGGTCGTAGCCGCCCGCGCCGACAACCGTGTGCAGGCCGATGTACTCGACCTGTATGTCGCCGCCGTTGCCGCCCGTGACGCGGTTGCGGATGAAGAAAGCGCCGATGCGGAAGACCTGAACCGTGTCGCGCCCGTTGTCGAACTCGCTCTGCTTGACGATGGGGATGAGCACGATGCGGCGGCCCCAGATGCCCTGCCCCTGCGTCGGAGCCTGGAAGATGGTGCCGGACTGCTGAGCGGCCTGCTGGCTGTCAAGGTACTGCTGGTAGGTGATGCCCTCCTTGACGTTCATGTCGGGCGGATAGGTCACGGGGTCGAGGCCGCTGGCGTAGTCGCCGAAGCGCGTGTTGATCCCCTGGCGGACTGCGCCAGAGGTGACGCCGGGCTTCGTCTGCACGTCGTCGCCGTTCTCGACGAGCGATTGCACGCCGTTGGCGAGGCCGTAGCGGTCGTCGTTGCCGCCGGCGGCATCAATGGCGAGAACCTGATAGTTGCCGGGGCTGACGCCCGTGCCCGGCGCGCGGCGGATGGTGTAGGTGTTGCCGGGCAGGATGTCCTGGCCGGCGTCGTCCGTGATGACCGTGACCGGCAGGACGTGCTCGAAATAGTTCGGCGCGACCGACATGCCGGCGACCGCGTCCGCCGCGATGTCGTGCGACGTGCCGATGACCATCGAGGCGAAGAAGACGTGGAGCGTCTTGGCCGGCACTATCACCTTCACGAAGCGGATGCGCGAGGCGGCGGGTTTGGCATCCGTCTCGCTCAAGTCTGCCCCCGTGTCGAAGTCCGAGAGGTTGACGGCAAAGCGCACGTCCGTGCGCGTGATGGTGGCCTGCTTGTGGTTGAACTCGTAGTTGTTGAAGGATTGGACGGCCACGTCGGTCGCCGCCGTGATGCCGCCGTCGTCGGAGTTGAGCGCAGAGGCCGCGGCGATGGCCGCCGCGTCCGCCGCGTTCTGAAGCTCGCCCTTGACGAGGTAGAAGTGTCCGATGTCCACGCACAGGCCCGTGGCGAGGAGGAAGGCGAGCATGCCGAGTGCGCTGACGGCGAGAACCGAGCCGCGCTCGCCGCGCCTGAGGCCGACCGGTTGCTGTCCGCTCCGCTTCATCACTTACCTCCCCTCGACAATCGCTGCGACTGACCAGGCAGGTCAGTAGCTCTCGCGAGAGCTACTGACCTGCGCTCACTTCAGTAAGGCGCTCAAGGCTGCGGCTTGGTGCTCGCCTGCTGCGCGGGCACTTCGGTCGTCGTCTGCGCCGACGGCTTCGCATCCGAAGGCGTGCTCGCCGCAGGCGTCGCGGCGCTCGACGCGCCGCCGTTGGCCGCGCTGCTGCTCGTCGCGGCGTTAGTCGTCACGCCGTTCGTCGTCGTGTTGCTTGACGTGCCGCTGTTCGTCGCGCCGTTGTTAGTCGTCGCGTCGCCGTTAGTCGTCGCGCTGCCGTTCGTCGTCGTGCTGCCGGACTTGTTGCCGTCGGTCGTGTTCGTGACGCCCGCGCCGCTCGACTTGTCGCCGCCCGTCGAGAAGCCGCTCGGCCCCTTGATGCCTTCGCCCTTCGGCTCGACGCCGAGCGGCGAAGCGCCCTTCAGGCCGTCCATGCCGCGCATCACGGGCAGGTCGTCGCGGTTGACGGGTTTGACGAGCTGCGCCGTGATGATGAACATCAGCTCGGTCTCGTTCTTCTGGAACGACTTCGACTTGAAGAGGCTGCCGAGGACGGGGACGCTGCTGATGACGGGAATCCTTGAGAGCGACCTCGACTCGCCGTTGTCGAGCAGGCCGGCGAGCGCGAACGACTGCCCGTCGCGCAGCTCGACGCCGGTCTTCGCCCGCCGCGTCTTCAGCGCGGGGATCAGGAAGCCGTCGAACTTGACGCCGTTGGCGAAGTCAATCGTCGAGACTTCCGGCTCCAGCTCCAGGCGTATGTGATCTTCGTCGATGATCGTGGGCTTGAAGTTGAGGCGCACGCCGTACTCCTTGAAGACGACCGAGACGGCGCTGCCGCCGTTGCCGTTCTGGACGACGGGCACAGGGTACTC
>JALZHC010000515.1 GCA_030914105.1 Acidobacteriota bacterium | reverse complement strand
GCGCGGCGCGCGTCGAGCGCGAGAAGCAGATGGAGGTGAAGATACCGGCGGGCGTCGAGACCGGCTCGCGCCTGCGCCTCGCCGGCGAGGGCGAGGCCGGCACGCAGGGCGGCCCAGCCGGCGACCTCTACGTCGTCATCCACGTCAAGGAGCACGAGACCTTCGAGCGGCAGGGCAACAACCTCTACGCCTCGATGCCGATCACCTTCGCGCAGGCCGCGCTCGGCGCGGAGATCAGCGTCCCGACGCTCGACGCCGAGCAGAATCTTAAAATCCCCGCCGGCACGCAGACGGGCACGGTCTTCCGCCTCAAGGGGCACGGCATGCCCGCGCTCGGCGGCCGCGGCCGCGGCGACCTCTTCGTCTCCGTCACCGTCGTCACGCCCACGACGCTCACGCGCGAGCAGCGCAAGCTCCTCGAACAGCTCGCCGAGATCGAAGAGAAAGACCTCGGCGACAAGGGCCTGCTTGACAAGGTGCGCGACATCTTCGGCTGAGCCGAAACAGTACCGCGAGCGTTAGCCGGCGGGTCACAAGCCACTTAACTACAGAGACACAGAGGCACAGCTAAGTCGATCTTCGCTCTTAGCTGTGCCTCTGTGTCTCTGTAGTTAAACCACCCGCCGGCTACCGCTCGCGGTACTGTTAGTTGCCGCCCGCGCGGCTCGACCCTTCGGCCTCCTTCAGAGTCATCCAGTAATCGCGCGGGTAAATCCGGTAGAGCTTCGCGTTCTGGCCCTCGACGGTCTTGAGGTATTGCTCGTAGGCCGTCAGTTGCTTTTCGGGGCCGATGACGTAGAAGACGCCGCCCCGCACTTCGCTCGCCTTCGCGCCGAGGCCGGGAAGGATGCGCGCGTAGACCGTGTTCATGCGCTTGAAAAGCTCGTCGGAGAGGTTTGGCATGCGGCGCAGGTCTAAGAGCGCCTGGCGGAACTTGCGCACCGCTTCGGGCGGCGTGCCGTCGGCGATGTCCGCGGCCTGCGCTTCGCCGCGCACTTCATACGGCGAGGCCGAGCGGAACTGCGAAAAGGCGACGGCGATGGCGTACTCGACGAGGCCCGGATCGGGCTTCGCCTTCTTCAGCTCTTCGATGACGAAGCGGAGAGTCTGCGGAAGTTCCGGCGTGCGCTCGGCGTAGTAGCTGAGGCGGCCCAGGGAGGGCGAGCCGCCGAGGCCGTTCGAGTAGGCAAGGCCTGCGCCCCAGGTCTTGATGAAGATGGCGTGCGCGCCCGCGCCGCCGTAGAGGCGCGAGGCGAGGAAGTCGAGCAGAGCGTCGCGGTTGTCTGCGTCGGCGTAGGTCGCCGACGGTGCGGAGTTGAGGAAGACGCCGCCCTGCGAGTTCGGGTTCACGAGTCCGACGAAGACCGGCGACTCGCCCACGCGTTCTTTCACGCGCGACTCGACGAGCCGCACGCCAGCATACTTCGCCGGCACGACAGCGCCGCTCTCAAGCGAGGCGAGCAGATTGTTGACGCCCGGCGCGAGCTTCTGCTGGCTCGCCGACGAGCCGATCATGAACATCCGTGCGCCGCCGGTCTTCAAGATGCTCCTGCGCACCGAGTCCATCTCGGCGAGCGCCTGCGCGGGAGGCACGAGCAGGTCGTGCTGCATCTCGCGCGCGAGGTAGGCCCAGTCCGAGGCGAGCGTCGCGTCGGGGATGTCTGCGAGGAGTTGTTCGAGGTCTTTCGCAGCCTCGGTCGCCACAGTCCGCGCGCCTTCGGGCAGGTGCGCGTAGTCGTCGGCGTAAGACTTCAAACCAGCCGGGACTTGTGCCTCCTTCTTTCCCTGCATCGCGGCGAGCAGCGACTTCAGCTCGTCGCGGTTTCCTTTCGCGCCCGCGTCGGCGAGGCCCGTTAAGAAACTTGAGATGGCGGCGCGCTGCGCGCCGTCGCCCGCGTCCTTCAAGAGCCAGCGGAGGCGGTGGACGTTGTGCGCCTGCGTGAGAAACGACGAGGTCGAAAGCAGAAGGGGACTGTCCTGACGCCAGTACGCATTCGCGGGGTCGTTGACCCAGTTCTCCTCCGCCGACTGCATGCGGTTGCGCATGCCGCTTAAGGTTTGGTCAACCACGTCGCGGATGCGCGCGAGGTTTTCCGCGCGCCAGTCGGGCGAGGTCAGGACGAGCTTCATCCATTCGAGCGCGCGCTGCGATTCGGCGGCGTCGTTGCCCGCGCCGCGCACGACCAGCTCGGCTCTACCGTTGCGGAAGTTTGTGCTGAAGTAGCTGTTGAGCGAGAGGATCTCTTTCTTGAGCATCTCGCTCATCTGCTCGAAGGGAATCGCCTTGCCGTCCTTAATAACGCCGACCTGCGTCAGGAGCTGCGGCATGGCTGAGAGGTAGAAGAGACGCTCCTGCGGCACGCCGTCGAGCCTGAGAGCGAGGCCCGTCGTCGCGCTCGTCATGTTCTCGAAGGTCGAGGCGACGAGCGGAACGCCGCCCGCGAGCCTGTTCAGCTTGTAATCGAGCTGGTCGTCGAGCGTAAGCGGCGGGTGCTCTAAGAACTTCATGTTGGCCGACTGCTGCGCCAGTCGCTCAAGCTCTGCGGTCGTCGCGTCGTACTCGGCCTTGTAGCGGCGCAGGGCTTCCTGCTCGTCGCTGACGCCGTACTTCTTTTCAAGCAGCTCGGCCTCGGCGTGGGCGCGCGCATTGAAGTCCTGCTCGCCCTGCGCGATGAGCTGGGGCGAGGGTTTGGCCGCGACGGCGTAAGGCACGCTGTCGGCGAGGTGCCAACGGGCGACGAGGTCGCGCCAGACGTTCTTGTCCGATGAAAGCAACTGCTCGACCGCCGAAAGCTCCGGGCGGAGCGTGACCGACTTGCGGAAGCCCGGCGTGCGGTTCAGATCAATGAGGTGCGTCATCCACTCGGAGCCTGTGTTGCGGAAGCCGAAGCCCGGCGGCGAGTTGACGAACTTCGAGAGCGCGCGCCGCGTCTGAATCACGCGGCTCTTCATCCGGTCGTTAAATTCCTTCAGCTCCGGCGAGCCGTCCGCGAACGAGGCGACGCGCTTCATCTCCTCCTGGATGCGGCGGCGTAGGTCGGCAATCTTTTCCTCGGTCATGTTCGCGGGCGCAACGTCGGTCAGGCCGAGGTAGACGGGGTTGCCTTCGACCATCTCGTCGTCGAGGAAGGCGAAGACTGACTTCGCGCCGGTCTCGACGGCGCGCGTCTTCGAGTCGACGAACAGCTTGTAGAGGTTGGTCGTCGGGTCGCCCGCGACGTTCGAGAGGAAGAGGTTGAGGAGCGTCTTCTCCTGCGTGTCCAATTTAAGCTGTGCGGGCCAGGCGAACATGACCCAGCCGGGCTGCTGCTCGTTCTTGTGCGGATACTCGACGAGCTTTATCTCGCCAGCCGGCGCAGGGCGAGGCGTGGGCAGGTCTGACTCGGTCGTGAAGCGGCGCTGAGGTTGCGGCGGCTCAAGACGGTTTAGTATCTCGTCGAGGCGGCGCAGGGTGTCGCCGAGCTGCATCTCTTTCGGGAACGAAGCGACCGCGCCCATGTTTGCGAGGTGGTAGTTGTCCGAGTGAAACTTCCTGATGTCCTCGGCCTTCATCTCGCGGATGGCCGCGGGCCAGCCGCCCGCCGAAAGAGCCAGCGGGTGTTCGGCCCCGTAGAGCATCTGGTTCTCCGCGCGGAAGAGGAGGCTGACGGGCCGGTCGAAGGAAGTGCGCATCTCCTGATAGACCGTGCCCTTCTCTTCAAGACGCAAAGACTTGTCCGCCGGGTTCTCGCTCACGCCCCAATGGCTCACCTCGCGCCGTATCTCTTCGTCGGTGTAGTCGGGGTGGAGCAGCGCGTTCATCTGGCTCTCGAAGAGCTTGTAGAAAACGTCTGGGCCGGCGGCGGTGTCGAACTGGTAGCAGGTGCGCCACTGCTGCGTGAAG
>JALZHC010000514.1 GCA_030914105.1 Acidobacteriota bacterium | reverse complement strand
CGCCCGAGCGTGTGCCGCAACTGCGGCGCGATCATCGGGGCGGGCGAGGGCGCTTGCGGGGTCTGCGGCGCCCCCGTCAACCAGACGCCCGTTGACCCTCCCACCCGGCGGAGAACGGCCGGGCCCGACCCCGAGACGGTGCGCTTCATGCGCGCCATCATCTCGCGCCCGGCGACCTTCACCTTCGTCTTCATCATCGCCAACGTCTTCGTATACTTTTTGATGTGGCTGTCGGGCGGCGCAACCGGCGAGGTGCTTCTGGCTTACGGCGCGAAGCGCAACGACCTGATTCAGGCTGGGCAGTGGTGGCGCTTCGTCGCGCCGATCTTCCTGCACGTGCACATACAGGGCATGGGGCCGCTGCACCTCGTGGCGAACATGTACGGCCTCTTCATGCTCGGCCCGTATGTGGAGAAGCTTTACGGCTCGGCGAAGTTCGTCGTCTTCTGGGTCTTGACGGGCGTGGCGGGCGTGGCGGCGAGCTATCTGACCGTGCGCCCCGCGCTCGCGCAAGGAGCCATTGGGCAGTTCCTCTTCAAGGCTTACGACACGCCTTCGGCGGGCGCTTCGGGCGCGCTCTTCGGGCTGGTCGGCGTGCTCTTCGTCTTCGGACTCAAGTACCGCGACGAGCTGCCGGAAGGCTTGAAGCGGGCCTTCGGCACGGGGATGCTGCCGACGATCCTCATCAACCTCTTCATCGGCTACGCGGCGCGCGGCTTCATAGACAACGCGGCGCACCTCGGCGGGCTTGTATCGGGGATGGCGCTGGCGCTCGTCGTCGACTACAAGCGGCCCGGCGCGAGCGGCGCGGTGCCCGCGACGTGGCACGCGCTACAGGCCGCCTGCCTCGCGCTCGTCGTCATAAGTTTCGTCATGGTCGCGCGCCACTTCGACGCGCCGCCGCCGCGCCTGTCGAACATCACTGCGCGCCCCCCTTCGGCGCAGGAGACTCCCGCCATCTCGCCCGGAGTTGCCGCCTTCGTCGAGGCGATAAAGGCCGGGCAGGACGCGCTCGCCAGGTTCGCGGACGGCGACGGCGGCGAACTCGCGCCCGCGATTGAGAAGCTGGAGAAGACGCCGAGCCTGACGAAGGACGCCGACGCCCTGCGCGACGACCTGAAAGACCTTCTCGTCCGCGCGCGCGACATCAACAGTCAGCCGCTCGCACACGCCGAACGCGACCGGCGCGTCAAGCAGCTCGACGTGAACTACACGATCTGGGAGAAGCGCCTTGAGCACTGGGCCGAGGGCGAAGGCAAAAGCTTCGGCCTCACACTTGAGAAGACGCAGACGCCAGAAGGCCAGAAGACACCCGAAGGCCAGAAGGCGCAGACGCCCGAAGGCCAGAAGGGACAAACGCCCGAAGAGAAATGAGCACGTCGGCGTGCCGCCGGCGGAAGAGTGCGGCGTGCCGCGAGCTAAAGAATCAAACTTCCGCGCGCTCGCGTCCATTGTCGGGTCGGCGTCGTGCGGCAGCCCGCGCGAGATGTTCGTCGGCGGCTCGAAGCGTTCAAGTCAGTTATCGGGAAGCGATCAAATCAGTCGGAATCAAATCAGTCGAAACAGGAGAACCGAAGAGATGGAGATTAACAGAGTCGGCGTGCTCGGCTGCGGCCTGATGGGTTCAGGCATCGCACAGACCGCCGCCGCCGCGGGCTGCGACGTGGTCGTCCGCGAGGTGACCGAAGAGTTGTGCGAGCGCGGCTTCGCCGGCATCGAGAAGTCTCTGGCGAAGTTCGCCGAGAAGGGCACGATTACGCCCGCGCAGCAGAGTGAGATTCGCGGGCGCATCCGCGGCACGACCTCGCTCGAAGACCTCGCGGACTGCGACATCTGTATCGAGGCCATCGTCGAAAACCTCGAAGCCAAGCGCGACACCTACAACCAGCTCGACGCCGTCTGCAAGCCCGAAACCATCTTCGCCTCGAACACCTCGTCGCTCTCGATCACCGAGATGATGACGGCCACCCGGCCCCAGCGTCAGGCGCGCTTCGTCGGCCTGCACTTCTTCAACCCCGTGCCTTTGATGAAGCTCGTCGAGGTCGTCCGCACCATCCTCACCGACCCTGAGGTTTACGAGGCGGCGGTCGAGTTCGGCCGTCGCCTCGGCAAAGTGCCCGTGCGCGCCGACGACCGCTCCGGCTTCATCGTCAACCGCCTGCTCGTCCCGTACCTGCTCGACTCGATCCGCGCGCTCGAAGAGGGCGTCGGCTCAATCGTTGACATCGACAACGGCATGAAATTGGGGTGCGGCCATCCGATGGGGCCGCTCACGCTCCTCGACTTCGTCGGCCTGGATACGACCTACTACATCGCCGAGATCATGTTCGAGGAGTTCCGCGAGCGCCGCTTCGCCCCGCCGCCTCTTCTGAAGCGCATGGTCAAGGCCGGCCTCTACGGGCGCAAGACTGGCCGCGGCTTCTACGACTACGCCGACCCGAAGAAGCCCGTGCCGATGAACCTCGTCTGAAGGCGAGTTATAAGTTGCAGGTTCAAAGCTCTAAGTTCGCGCCGTGTCGTCGCCTTTTGCTGTGCGTCGTCTTCAAACTTTGAATCTTGAGCGCGCTCGTCTCGCCTTCAACTTTGAGCTTTAAACTTTGAACCCGGAACTCTCTTACGAAGAGCGCGACCGCGTAGCCCACGTCCGGCTCGAACGCCCGGAGAAGCGGAACGCCTTGAACGGCGCGATGCTCGGACGCCTCCGCGAAATCTTCGCCGCCGTCGCCGCGCGCCAAGACCTGCGCGCCGTCATCCTGAGCGGCGCAGGGAGTGACTTCTGCGCGGGCACGGACATACGCGAGCTTGAAGGGCTGGACGAGGCGGGCGCGCTTCGCAAGGCGGAGCAGGGGCAGGCGGCGTGCGACGCGATTGAGTCGTGCGGCGTGCCCGTCGTCGCCGCGGTGCGGGGCGCGGCGGCGGGCGGCGGCTGCGAGCTTGCGCTCGCTTGCCACCTGCGCGTGGCCGCGTCGGACGCGCGCTTCAGTCTCCCCGAAGCGCGGCTCGGAGTTGTCCCGGCCTACGGCGGCACGCGTCGCCTCGCGCTCGCCGTGGGCCGCGGGCGCGCGCTCGCCGCGATGCTCGCGGGCGAAGAGATCGGGGCCGACGAAGCCCTGCGCCTCGGCCTCGTCAATCGCGTCGCCGCGCCCGAACGTTTGCTCGACGAAGCCGAGGCGCTCGCGCGCGCCGTCATCGACACTTCAGCGCCGCTCGCCGTCCGCGCCTGCCTCGAAGCCGTCACGCGCGGCGCGCGCCTCTCTTTTGATGAAGCCCTCAAGTTAGAAGCCGAACTCTTCGCCGAACTCTTCTCGACCGAAGACGTGCGCGAAGGCACGCGCGCCTTCCTCGAAAAGCGCAAGCCTGAGTTTAAAGGCAAGTGATGTGTGCGGAATGATGAGTGAAGGGCAGTAGAAAGTAGACAGTAGCCAGAATCCAGTAGACGCTCCGCGCCGCGGTCGTCGGCGCTTTCATCCGAGCGATGCAGAAGTGGTTTCTACTGGCTACTGACTACTGTCTACTGGCTGCTGTCCCTCCTTCATTCCGCGTCCATCGCTTTTCTGTCGCTCGTCACTTGTCACTCGTCACCGCTTTTGTTCTATACTGCCCACAGCTTTTACCACCGCACGAATCGGAGAGGTCGAGACGACTTGCAGCCTGTGACGCATCAGGGACGCTTGAGGGCCGAAGGCTTTCGCTTCGCGCTCGTGTCGAGCCGCTGGAACGACTTTCTGACGGCGCGTCTCGTCGAGGGCGCTTTGGACGCGCTCGAACGTCTCGGCGCGGACGACGGGGCGGTCGAGCACTTCCGCGTGCCCGGCTCGTTCGAGATTCCGCTCCTGGCGCACAGGCTCGCCGCGTCGGGCCGCTTCGACGCCGTCGTCTGCCTCGG
>JALZHC010000513.1 GCA_030914105.1 Acidobacteriota bacterium | reverse complement strand
CGTCTTCAGCGCGCAGTCAATCTTCATCTACGCCGTCGGCCTCTTCGTCTTCGGCCTGATGCCCTACTTCATCATCTACACGCGCACGCCCGTCTCGAACGGCTGGGCCGAGCTGATCATCTTCGCCGTGCGTCTCGCGCTCGCCTTCGTCTTCACGCTCTGGGGCTGGACGATCACGCTCGGCGCGCTCGCCCGCACGCTGCCGCCGAACGGCGCGGGCCTCGCCCCGGCGACCACAGCCGACGCGCCGCCGTCGAGCGACACCGTGCCGCCGACGAGCGCCGCCGAGGCGGGCGACGTGGCGGCCTGAGCCGAGGCGCGCAATGAAGGGTTTTAATCTCGCAGCCTTCGCGCTCGCGCTCGCGTGTCTCCTGAACGCGGCGGGCGCGGCGCGTGGGCAGGGCGCGGGCCAAGCGCAGACGCGGCACGCCGGCGAAGCGCAGACGCGGGGCGCGGGCGCAACGCAGACGCCGCAGGCGGACGAGCGGCTGGCGCGCTTGCTCGCGCGCGTCGGCGAAGCGGTCGAGCGTTACCAGCGCGGGCTGTTCGGCATCAAGTTCACGGAAACGGTCAGGCGCGAGGAGTTGAAAGAAGACCTGACGCCGAAGCACTCGAAGGAGTACGTCTACGAGAGCGTCACGACGCGCGAGAGCCTCTCCGATGCCGAGGGCGACTACTTCGCCAGGACGGTCAGCCGCCTGGAGACCATCGACGGCCACGCGGCGAAGAACAACGGGAGCGACCCGGCCCCGAACCACGAAGATTTTCTCAACTTCCTGCTCCCGAAGTTTCAGAGCCTCTACCGCTTCTCCTTCGAGGGCGAGGAGCTTTTGCGCGGTCGCCGGACTTTCCGCGTCGGAGCAGAGCGGCCCGGCGACGAGGAGCCGCGCGTCGAGTGGGAGGGCGGCTCGTTCGTCGCCTTCGCGCCGATGCACATGGCGGTCTGGGTAGACGCGGAGACCGGCGACGTGCTCCAGATCGAGTCGCGCCTCGTCCGCCCCTTCGAGTTCGACTCGCCGCACGCCTCGGTCGCCGGCCCCTTCGGACGCTTCAGCCCTTCGCGCCGACTGCGCTACGAGCGCGACGACTACTCCGTGCGCTTCCGGCCTGTCCATTTCAAAGACCCCGACCAGACCCTTCTGCTGCCGGAGTACGCAGAGTGGCTCTGGATCATCGAGGGCGCGCGCCGCCCGCGCACGCGCGTCACCATCTCCTTCACGAACTACCAACGCTTCGTCTCTGACGTGAAAGTCATCGAAGACCCGGATGAATAAGACAAAAGACAAAAGGCACAAGGCACAAGTTAAAAGGGAAAGCGCCGGGCCAGCCGCGCGCCTCCTTCACCTTTGCCTTTTGCCTTTTGCCTTTTGCCTTCCGCGTCGCGGCTGGCCTTTTGCCTTCTGCCTTTTGCCCTCCTTCGCGCTCGTCTTCCTTTCGTGGTCTCTGCCGTCGGGCTTCAGAGAACGTGCGCGCGTGCCCGCCGCTTCGCGCGCGAGCGAGGAAGAGGTTGACCAGGCTTTGCAGCGCGCCTCGGCGTCGGTGCTCGGCGGGCGCGAGGGGGCTGTGCTGGTGCTCGACGCGCAGACGGGGCGCGTGCGCGCCGCTGCGGGCGCGCGCGTGGCGTTTGAAGAGGCGACGCCACCCGGCTCATCAATCAAGCCCTTCACGATGCTCGCAGCCCTGCGCGCCGGCGTGCTCGAAGAGGAGACGCGCGCTTTCTGCCGCGGTCGCTACGAGCGCGAAGGCTTCAGCGTCGCCTGCTCGCACCCTCGTTATCGTAACGCCTTCGGCCCCGTCCAGGCGCTCGCCAACTCCTGCAACTACTTCTTCGCGCGCACAGCCGAGGCGCTCGACGGCGACGTTTTCGCGCGCACGCTGCGCGAGTTCGGCTTCGGCGCGCAGACGCGCGGCGGCGGCGACGGCGAGTCGGCGGGCCAACTGCCGCGCCAGACGCCCGGCGTCCCCGAAATGCTCGGCGATAGCGAACAGCTACGCGTCACGCCCGCGCAGCTCCTGACGGCCTACGCCGCGCTCTTCAACGGCGGACGCCTGCTTGTGCCGCAGCGCGCGCCGGCAGCCGCGGGCTTCACGCCGCGCCTGCGCGCGATCATCGAAGTCTCGCCGCGCGAGCGCGCATTGCTCCTCGCGGGCGCGCGCGGCGTGGTCGCCTACGGCACGGCCTCGCGCGCGGGCCTCGCGACGACGCCCGGCCTCTACGTCTTCGGCAAGACCGGAACCTCGACGCCGCAGGACGGCTGGCGCGCGCAAGGCTGGTTCGTCGGCCTCGCCGCCGACCAGAGTTCGGAAGCAGGCGCGGCCCGGAGTGTGAGCGCAGAGCAAGGCACGAGCGCAGACCAGGCCGCGAACGTAGACCAGGCCGCGAGCGCAGACCGGAGCGCTGGCGACGACGCGGGCCGGAGCGCGGGCGACGACAAAGCGCCGCCGGAGCGCGTGCGCCTCGCCGTTCTCGTCTTCCTCAAGCGCTCGCGCGGCGCGGAGGCCGCGGAACTCGCGCGCCCGGTCTTCGAGGCTTACGCGCACGCGCTCGCGCAACGGCGCGACTCTCAACTCGCCGCGCAGACTTCGGACGAGGGCGAGGCTGAAGCGTCGTCTTCAAGTTCAGGAGCAACGCCTTCAAGTTCAGTCACGTCGCCAACAGGCGCGGAAGTCTCATCTTCAACCTCGAAAGACGACTCCGCCTCGGCTTCGCCGGACGAAGACGGCTTGAAGGTTCGCGTGCGTCTATCGCGCGCCGACGCGACCCTGTCGCTCCCGCTCGACGACTACGTCTTCGGCGTGCTTGCGGCCGAGGGAAGCGTCGAGACCGAGCCGGAGGCTCTGAAGGCGCTGGCCGTCGTCGCGCGCACATACGCGCTCAAGAATCTTCGCCGCCACGCGCGCGATGGCTTCGACCTCTGCGACACGACCCACTGTCAACGCTTCGTGCCCGTGCGCGACGAGAGCGCGCGCCCCGAATTCTACGAACTCGTCCGCCGCGCCGTCGCCGCGACCGCGGGCGAGGTCTTGCGCGAGCCGCAGGGACGCCTCGCCGAAACATACTTCAGCGCCGCCTGCGGCGGTCGCACCGCGGACATCTCGAAGCTCTGGGGCGTCGAGCGACCGCCCGCCTACCTGCGCGGCGTGCGCGACGACGCCTGCGCCGCCACGCCTCAAGCTTGGACTGACGTGATCCCTTCGGCGCAACTGCTCAGAGCTTTGCGCGCAGACACGCGCAGCGACGTGGGCGCGCGCCTCTCGTCCGTGCGCGTCGTGCGCCGCGACGCGACGGGCCGCGCCGAAGTGGTCGCCCTCGAAGGCGAGCGGCGGCGACGCTTGCGCGGCTGGGACTTCAAGATCATCGTCGGTCGCACGCTCGGCTGGAACGTCCTCAAGAGTTCGCGCTTCGATGTTGTGCGCGCCGGCGCGGCCTACGTCTTTCGCGGCACGGGCTTCGGCCACGGCCTCGGCCTCTGCCAGGTGGGCGCGCACACGCTGGCCGCGCGCGGCGCGTCATACCGCCAAATCCTCGAACAGTATTTTCCGGGCACGGGCATCGGCGACGCGACCCGTTCGCTTCCGGGCGGCGATGCGGCGGGCCGCGTTCAACTCAACTCCGCACGGGGCCGCGTTCAACTCGACTCCGCACGGGGCGGGGTTTCCGTCGAAGCAGTCTTTAATGCCTTCGCGTCCTTCGCGATTGTTTCGTGCTCTTCGTGGTTGAGTGAGGCTTTCTTCAACGCGGAGGTCGCAGAGGACTCGCGGAGGCCGCAGGGAGATTACCTCTCAAGTCTGAGCTTTAACCCAGGCCTGAGTCCCAGCGCCGCGCCGCGGCTGGTGCTTTCGAGCGAGCACTTCCGCGTGAGCTACCCTGCGCGCGTCGCGCGGGGCGAGGTCG
>JALZHC010000072.1 GCA_030914105.1 Acidobacteriota bacterium | reverse complement strand
GAACAGTGGAAGCGGCTTGACGACCGCGCTCTCCCGCCACTCGATTGAGACCGAAATGCTGCCGTGGCCGATAATCTTCAGCCCGTGATCGCCGCCGCGCCGGTATTCCACGACGGAGGCGTCGAGCGCGTTAAGCTCTTCTTCATCGAGCACCGGCACGCTCGTCCGCCCCCACCGACCACACACAACCATCTTCCGTCGGGTCATGCTCTACTCCGGTGTTCTCCAGCGCCTGGACGAACTGAGTTCGGTACAATAACACAGACGCTATACTGCGGAGACCGTCCTGCGTTTTTGTTTAGCTCGGCCGTACCTAACGTCAGCGTCTTCGAGTTCGGGCCAGAGCCACAGGCCCGCTCGCTGCTCGTCTTCGGCAAAAGCGCCGACCCGGCCTCGGCTCATTATCTCGACCGGTCACGTTTCTACGCGGCTGGCGAAATGAAGCCGTCGTGGTTTATGCTGCCGGAGATTAAAAGGCACACTGAGCGCGCTTATCATCCGGGCGAGCGACTGCGTAAGGCTGCCTGAAGTAGTGCGGTGTGCCAGCTCCCGCAGCCTTGAAGGAGGAAGACAGCTTGAGTCAGGACGAGAGGGAAGATACGACCATCTACAAGGTCGTCATGAACCACGAGGAGCAGTACTCCATCTGGCCCGCCCACCGCGAGAACCCGCTCGGCTGGAACGACGTGGGCAAGTCCGGCACAAAGGCCGAGTGCCTGGCCTACATCAAAGAGGTCTGGACGGACATGCGCCCCTTAAGCCTGCGCAAGAAGATGGCAGGGGACTCGGCCTGATCCCTTGCGGCCTACCGCCGGCGGAGGCGTTTGTCCGACGTGAATTTGCCGTCCGAGCGAAACACAGTTTTCAATCACCCAGCGCGCTGCAAGACTGGTACGCGCCCGTCGGGTCAATCGCCTCCTTGCCCTGCTCGATGTGGCGGATGATGCCCTGCTTGTCAACGGTGAAGGTGGCGCGCCGGGCGTAGCCGCCCTCCTCGTCGAAGATGCCGTACTCCTTGACCACCTGCCGCTTGAAGTCGCTCAAAAGCGGGAAGCTCACCCCGATGTCTTCCTTGAAACGCTTGTTGGCCGCGTAGCTATCGACGCTGATGCCGAGAACCTGCGTGCTGCTCTGGTCGAATTTGGCGATATCAGACTGATACGCCTTCAACTCCTTCGTTCAACCGCCCGTAAACGCCAGGACGTAGAAGGCCAGCACCACGTTCTTCTTGCCGCGGAAGTCCGAGAGCTTCACCTGTTGGCCTTCGGTGTCGGTGAGCGTGAAGTCGGGAGCCTGGTCTCCGACCTTCAACTGCGTCTGCGGCGCTGTCGGCGGCTGAGTCGCCGCACTCGTCTGCGTGCCGTTTGCGTTATTGGTGCTGGCCGTGTTGCCGCCGGGTTGGGCGGCCCTCTGGCACGCCTGACTGAAGAGCAACAGCCAGATAAGCAGCGTTGCGGCCAGCGAGATTCTTTTCATGAAATTTCCACCTCCTCACACCTCCGTCTACTTTAAGCCTCGGCATAAACCCAGGCGTATACCGGATTATACTACCGCCGGCCCCTCTCCCTTGTGTGCTGATGCGTTCGGCACGACGACAGTTATCTCGGTCGGGGGAACCGACAAAAACTTTTACGAGGGCTATCTGATTGGAAGCATAAGTTTGCCGCTTTGCCAAACTTATGCTTCTATACAGCAGTCTATCAGGTCAGATGCGCTGACAACCAACGTCTCGCGGAAAACGCGCGCCGCCGACCGGCGCGGTCGTTCGCCTGCGCCGGACGCCTTCGCGCTGAGCGCACGGCGGCTGCGGGGGAAGGAAACCGTATGGTCACAATCGAATCATTCGACGGCGGCGAGTTCGGCGGATACCTCGCGCTGCCCGCTGCCGGCAGGGGCGCGGGCCTGGTGCTCTTGCAGGAAATCTTCGGCGTCAACGAAGTGATGCGCGCCGCCGCCGACTGGTACGCCGCGCGCGGCTTCGTCGTCGTCTGTCCAGACCTCTTCTGGCGGCAGCAGCCGAATGTGGAGTTGACGGACAAGACCGACGCAGACTGGCAACGCGCTTTCGCCTTATATAAAGGACTCGACGAGGCGAAGGCCGTGGAGGACGCGGCGGCGGCTCTGAAGTTCCTGCGCGCGCACGCGGCGTGCGACGGTCGCGTCGGCGCGGTCGGCTACTGCCTCGGCGGGAAGCTCGCCTACCTGCTCGCGGCCCGCTTCCGTCCCGACTGCGCGGTCGGCTTCTACGGGGTCGGGATAGAAGCCGCGCTCGAAGAGGCTTCGGACATACGCACGCCGCTTATGCTGCACGTCGCCGGGCGCGACCAGTTCTGCTCGCCGGAAGCGCAGGCGAAAATCCACGCGGCGCTCGACCCGCACACGCTCGTCACGCTCCACGACTACCCCGAACAGGATCACGCCTTCGCGCGCACGGGCGGCGAGCACTACGACCCGCAGGCGGCTGAGCTGGCGAACCTGAGAACCGTCGAGTTCTTCGCGCGCCACCTCTTCGGCGCTGCCTCCGCGACGACGCAACCGAACCTCTCGGAGTTGTGGGACGAGCACGTCAGGTACGAGTTCGCCACGCGCGACACGGAAGAGACTCTGCGGACGATGGTCGAGGACGCATACGTCAACCACGTCCCCGTCCTGACGGGCGGCGTCGGGCGCGACGAGCTGCGCGAGTTCTACTCGCGGCGCTTCATCCCGCAGATGCCGCCGGACACAAGCATGACGCCGGTCTCGCGCACCGTCGGCGCTGAACGCGTGGTTGACGAGATGGTCTTCGAGTTCACGCACACGATTGAGATGGACTGGATGCTGCCCGGCGTCAGGCCGACGGGCAAACACGTCCGCGTCCCGCTTATCGTCGTCGTGCACTTCCGCGACGGGCGGCTCGCGCACGAGCACATCTACTGGGACCAGGCCTCCGTCCTCGTCCAGCTCGGA
This sequence comes from Acidobacteriota bacterium, assembly GCA_030914105.1. GTDB lineage: Bacteria > Acidobacteriota > Blastocatellia > Pyrinomonadales > Pyrinomonadaceae > QHXN01. Next base: position 7,150 of record JALZHC010000072.1, on the reverse strand, counting down.
CTGATTGACGGCGAGAGCCTGCCCGTCGCCGGGGTCGAGAGCGCGTCGAAGGTGCTCGACCCGTCGCTGCCCGCGAACCGGCTCATCGAGCGCGCCGACGAAGGAAGAGTTTGAGCACGGATGAAGGAAGATGTCAGGAAAGAGTTGAGGCCGACTGAAGCGGGACGTTGAGGCGAATGAAGGAAGAGGTTAAAGACGACACGGGCGCGGGCGTTTCGGATGGAGGCGCGGGCGCGGTCTTCGTCGGTCGCCTGCGGCGCGACCTCGGCACGCTGGAGTCCTACGCCGCGCTGCTCGGCATCATGATCGGCGCGGGGATTTTCACCGTCACGAGCCACGCCTGGGCGCTCACCGGCCCCAGCGTCATCCTCGGCTACGTCGTGCTCACGCCCGTCGTCCTCGCCACATCCGTCCCTTACGCCGCCTTCCTCTCGACGCCGCTGGGGCGCGAACCCGGCGGCGAGTACACGCACATCTCCCGGACGCTGGGCGGCCAACGCGTCGCCTTCATCGGCGCATGGCTCAAGATCATCTCTTACGTCGGCGCGGGGGCTTTCCTCGCCAACTCGCTCGCCGACTACCTGATTAAGTTCGCGGGCGAGCGGCTCAGCCCTGAGACCTACAGGCTGCCGCTCGCGCTCGCGGGCCTCGCCCTCTTTTACCTCGTGCACGTCGTCGGCGTGCGCTGGTTCGGGCGCATACAGGTGACGATGTGCGCGCTCCTGGGCCTCTCGCTCTTCGTGCTGGTCGTGCCGGGGCTGTTCGCCATCAAGCCGACGAACTACCAGCCGTTCGTGACGCACGGCCTTGGCGGATTCGCGGCGAGCCTCATACCGCTCTTCTTCGCCTTCGCCGGGTTCGAGTCGCTCGCGCAGACCGCGGGCGAGGTGCGCGACAGCACGCGCCGCCTGCCGCTCGTCTTCCTCAAGGGCGTCAGCGTGACCGCCGTCATCTACGTCCTCATGTCGCTCGTCGCCTTCGGCGTCCTGCCGGGCGCGCGCTTGCAAACGAGCAGCGCGCCGATGGCAGAAGTCGCCGCGGTCTACCTGCCCGCGGGCGCGGCCCTGTTCGTGACCTTCGGCGCGATCATGGCGATTACCACGTCGCTGAACTCGACGATGCTCGTGCCCTCGCGCCTCGCCGTCATACTCGCGCGCGACCGCCTCGCGTCGCGCTGGGTCGGCGTCGTCAACCCGCGCACGGGGACGCCCATCCGCGCGTTGACTCTGACGTTCGCCGCGTGTGCCCTCCTGCTTGTCAGTCGCCAACTCTCGCTCGCCCTGAACGTCTCCATCTTCGCGCTCGTCATCCTCTACTTTATGCACAGCCTCGTCTTCCTCACGCTGCCGCGCCGCAACCCCGCGCTCTACCGCTCGATCACGGTCTCGATTCCCGTCTGGCTCCAGCGCGCGGCTGCTGCGCTCTCGGTTCTGACGATGGGCGCGCTCGTCGCCGTGCAGGTCTCGCAGGACGCGCGCACGCTCTCCGAGCAGAGCTTCATGCAGAGGCTCAACAGCCATTCGCTGACGAGCCTCGAACTCGCGTTGGTATGGAGTCTCGTCGGCGCGGCGCTCTACGCTTTCGCGCGGCGCGGCGGCGCGAGGGGCGCACACGCACTCGCGCCGATTGCGGACGAGCCGGCGCTTGATCCTTCGGGCGGCGGAGACGCAGACTGATTCGCCGGAGTGCGGAGATTGATTCGTCGGAGGACAAGATTCAGAGTCATTCGTCGGAGGACGGAGATGGAGATTGAAGGGAAGAGGATTTTAATCACGGGTGCGAACCGCGGCCTCGGCCGCGCGCTCGCCGTCGCGTGCGCCGAGGCGGGCGCGAGCGAGGTCGTCGCGGGTGCGCGGCGACCGGAAGAGTTAGAGTCGCTCGCTGGCTTCGTCGGCGCGCGCGCGAAGATAACGCCGGTGCGTCTGGACGTGACTTCGGACGAGGACGTGAGCGCGGCTGCCGCGTCGGGGCGCGTTGACGTGCTCGTCAACAACGCGGGCGTCGCCGTCTACGGCGGCGTCTTGAAGGCGGGGATGGAAGAGATACGGCGCGAGATTGAGATCAACTACCTCGGCGCGCTCCGCATGGTCAGGGCGTTCGCGCCCGCGATGGTCGAGCAAGGCGACGGGCTGATCGTCAACGTCGCCTCCATCCTCGGCAAGGTGAGCGCGCCCGTGTACGGGACGTACTGCGCGACGAAGGCGGCGCTGCTCTCTCTGAGTCAGTCCCTGCGCGGCGACCTGGCGGGCAGCGGCGTGCGCGTCATCGCGGTCTTGCCGGGGACGATTGACACGGACATGAGTCGTGGCTTCCAGGGGGAGAAGATGACGCCTGAGCAGGCCGCGCGCGCGATCATCGAGGCGATACGAAGTGAGAAGACGGAAGCGCCCATCGGCGAAGGCGCGCGCGGCGTGCTCGCCGGACTCAGCGCCGACCCGTCGGGGACGGAGAAGGCTTTCGCGCAGTTCCGGTCTTAACTTCGATTTCAGAACCGGCAACGCCTGTTTGCGCCTTTGCGAGAAACTTGACCTTCACGCGAAGGCGCAAAGAAAAAGTTTTGCGACGACCTCTTAATAACGTCAAACGGATGACGACAGAAATCTCAACAACCTTCAACCGCCGACGCGAAGAGTTCCCGACGCTCGCTTCGGGGATTCACCTGTTGAGCCACAGCCTCGGCCCCGTCCCGCGCGCGGCGCGCGAGGCGATGCTCGCGTACACCGAAGCCTGGGAGCGGCACACGAGCGAAGATGCCTGGGCGACGAGCTGGTGGGAACTCTCCGAAAGAGTAGGCGGCCGCCTCGCGCGTCTGCTCGGCGGCGCGCACGGCTCTGTGCAGGTACAGCCGAGCGCGTCCGTCGCCCTGTCGGTTGTCGCCTCGTGCTTCGACTTCGGCGCGGAGCGTCGCAACAAGGTCGTTACAACCGCGCTCGACTTCCCCTCAACCGCATACGTCTGGGAGGCGCAGCAACGCCTCGGCGCGCGCGTCCACGTCGTCCCTTCCGACGACGGCATCAGTGTGCCGACGGGTCGCATCCTCGAAGCGATAGACGAGACGACCTGCCTGGTCGCGCTCTCGCACGTCTCTTATCGAAGCTCTTACCGCGTTGACGCGCGCGCAATCGTCGAGCGCGCGCATGACGTGGGCGCGCTCGTCGTGCTCGACACGTACCAGTCGGCGGGCGTGTCGGAGTTGAAGGCCGCCGAGTGGGGCGCGGACTTTCTCATCGGCGGCACGATCAAGTGGCTCTGTGGCGGGCCTGCGTGCGGCTACCTCTACGTGCGCCCCGAATTGCAGGACGAGCTGCGCCCGCGCCTCACGGGCTGGGTCGCGCACGAAGAGCCTTTCGCGTTCGAGCGCGGGATGCGCTACGCACGAGGGGTGCGCCGCTTCGCGCAGGGCACGCCGAACATCCCCGGTCTCTACTCTTGCCTCGCCGGTCTCGACATCGTCGAAGAGGTCGGGCTGGAGAGGATTGCGGCGGAGTCGCGCAGGAGAACCGAGTGGATGGTCGAGTTCGCTCTGGAGAAGGGATGGCGTCTGAACAGCCCGCGCGGGGTTGGGGAGCGCGGCGGCACCGTCATGATCGGCGTCGAGGACGCGCCGGTGGTGGTGGCCCGCCTCGCTGAGCGGAAGGTGTTCGTTGACTGGCGACCCGGCGCGGGCCTTCGCATCTCGCCACACTTCTTCAACACGGACGAGGAGGTGCGGGAGGCCTTGGAGACTTTAAAGGAAGTGATAAGTGATAAGTGATAAGAAAGAGCGAGCGGCAGTTTCTGATCACTTATCACTCATCACTTATCACTCATCACTTATCACTCGCTATGGCTTTTCATATCGCACGCTCGGACTGCCTGCCGGGTAGAAGACGCCGAGCAGCCGCAGCTCGCCTTCGCCGGTGTTCTCGACGCAGTGCACTTGCCGTGTGGGGAGGTAGACGCATGAGCCGGGGCCGATCTCCGCGCTCGTGCGGCCCGCCCACATCCGGCCCTCGCCGCGCAGGATGAACAGGACTTCTTCGTAAGTGTGGAAGTGGTCGGGCGCGCGCCCCGGCGGGATCGAGCCGACGAACTGCGTGACCTGCCGGCTCCCGACCTCCTCGTCCACCAGCACGCGATACCAGCGGTCAGCCGTCGGCACGGCCTTGCGTTCGGCGAGGCGCACGACGGGCGAGCGCGCGTGCGGCGGGATGTGCGCGGCGGGAGACGTGAGCGCCGCGCCGCACGCCGATTCTTTTCGCGGCTCCGATTCTTCCGGCGGCTCCGGGCACTGTGAGCTGATGAGTGTGAAGGGACTTGGGCCTTCGTTCTCGACCGTCAAAGACTCGCCCGGTCGGAGGTAGATGCCGGTTTCGGCCCCGACGCGGTAAGGGCGACCGCCGACGCAAACCTCCGCCTCCCCTTCGAGCACGTAGAGGACTTCATCGCAGTCGCGGTTGCGCAAGGTCGGCGACCGGCCTTTTGAAAGCTCCAGGACGCGCAGGGAGATCGCCTGCGCGCCGACTTCGCGCCCTACCTGCCGCCACGCGCGAAGCGTCCCGCGCACGTCGGGCGTGCCCTCCCTCATGCGCGTGACGCGGCACCCGCCTTCGAGCAACACGGCCACTGTCTGTCTTCCCCTCCGAGCGGAGCTCTCCGGATCGTCGAGTAATTCGCGCGCCAATTATACACGCGCGGCGGCTTTCGATGAGAACCTGAGGGTTTGCGTATTGATAATTCTTGATACTCGTCGGCCCGGCGGAGTAGGATACGTGTCCGGCATTAAAGGTGTGGAAGGCATGATTCGCAAGACAGTCGCGGTCGGCGGGTTCTCGTCGGAGGTCGGCAAGACGACGCTCGTGTGCGAGCTGCTCCGACACCTGCACGGCTGGGAGGCCATCAAGCTGACGCGCGGGCACTACCGCTCGTGCGGCAAAGACCCGCACGCGTGCTGCGTGAGCCACCTCCTCGGCGACGAGCCGCTCATCCGCTCAGGCCGTCGAGAGACTTATGCGCCGGGCAAAGACACCGGGCGCTACTGGGACGCCGGCGCGTCAAACGTCCATTGGGTGATCGTGACGGACGCTCAAGTGGAGCAGGGAATTCGCTTGGCACTCGAACGGGTGGTAGCCCCCGGAGTCCTCATCGAAGGCAACAGCTTCCTGAAGTTCGTCGGCGTGGATTTCGCCGTCATGGTGGCCGGCGCGTGCGGCGGTAAGATTAAGCCTTCGGCGCGGCGCGCGTTGAAAGCCTGTTCCGCCCTCTACCTGTCCGACGCCGCTTGCGCCGACGCCGCACATGATGGCGTCGCCGCTTATGATGCCGCCGCGCGCGAGCGATTGACGCCGCTGCTTCCGGGCGACGCCCATCAGAAACTCCTCGCCGCGCTTCCACTTTACACGCGCGCGGAACTCCCCTCCCTGATTGCACGCATCCGTGCGATTCAAGGGTCGCGCGCGGCATAAAGCTCAACTCTACAAGCGATGGCCTGGGACTCTTCCTCAAAGGACTTGTGGGACTCGCTGATCGGGAGGGCCGAACGTCTCGCTGCCAAAACGGACGCGGCCAACGAACTGCTGACCTTTTACGCGGGGCTGTTGCGCGCGCAGAAAGAGATTTACGAATCCTTGCGGACGCGCAAAGGCTGGCTGCCTTCGGGCGTGCTTGAGGAAGACTTGCCCGTCGTGCGCGCGGCGCTGCCCGGTCTGCTCCGTGCGGTCGAGGTGAGCGGCCCCGCCGCGCTGGTTGAAGAGGCGCGGACGCTCCTGCACGCGAGCGACGAAGAGATTGACCGGCTGCTGCTCGAACAGTGGCGCGCGCCGTCCGACCTTCAGTTCTTCGCGAAAGCGTTCCTGCAACCCTACGCCCGCTGGCTGGCGGAGTCAGGCGGGCAACCTGTTGATAGGGATTTTGAACGACGCGAGAACCGCTGTCCGTTCTGCGGCGGCAGACCGCAGGTCAGCCTCCTTCGAGTCAGAGAGCCTTCGTCCGAGAGCGGCGGACGCGAGCTTGTTTGCGCGACGTGCCTGACCGCGTGGCCTTTCCGACGCGTCGTCTGCGCGCAGTGCGTTGAGGAGCGGCCCGCCAAGCTCGGATACTTTCACACGCCGGAATACGACCACGTGAGGATCGAAGCCTGCGACACCTGCAAGCACTACATTAAGGGGATTGACCTGACGCGGCGGGGCCTGGCCGTCCCGCTGGTGGATGAAATCGCCGCCGCCCCGCTCGACGTGTGGGCGCACGAACACGGCTACCTGAAGATCGAGTTGAATCTGGTGGGCCTTTGAGGCTGCTTTCCAGTTTTAGCGTGCGCCCTAAAAATAAAGGTTGACATTTGCATAGGCGGGGCATAATCTTCGAAAAAATTAAACGAACTGGCTCACGACAAATGCATCGCGGAGGTGAAAGTGAGCCGCATCGCATCGCTTACGAACAAGTCAGCAGGCCGTCCGGCCAGCGGCAATCCCTACCGCTCTAATACTGCCAACTCGCTCCCCCGCGCGTTCTCAGTCACCTGCCAACACATTCACGCCTCTTTCTTTCAAAGGAGATGAGCGGCATGGATCGTAGAACTTTCATCAAGACCACGGTTGTCGGCGGCGCAGCCGTCTCGGCCTTCGGCTTCCAGTTAACGTCTGTGCGCGCGCAGACGCAGGCGCTGAAGATTGCGCGCACCAGCGAGACGCGCTCGACCTGTCCCTACTGCTCGGTGAGTTGCGGCGTCATCATCCACACGCTCGGCGATAAAGCTAAGAATGCAACCGCGCAGGTCGTACACGTCGAGGGCGACCCCGACCACCCGATCAACCGCGGCACGCTCTGCCCGAAAGGCGCTTCGCTCGAACAGGACATCCTCAACGACCGCCGCCTTCTGAAGCCGCAGGTGCGTCGCCCCGGCTCCGACCATTGGGAGGACATCTCCTGGGACGCCGCCATAGGTGAGATTGCGCGCAAGGTCAAGGACACGCGCGACCAGACGTTCGTCGAGCAGGACGGAAACGGGAAGACGGTCAACCGTTGCGAGGGGATAGGCTGGATCGGCGGCTGCACCGACACTAACGAACTGAATTACCTCGCGGTCAAGGCGATGCGCGGGATGGGGGTCTGCTACTTCGAGACGCAGGCCCGTGTTTGACACGGGCCTACGGTCTCCAGTTTGGGGCCCACC
>JALZHC010000512.1 GCA_030914105.1 Acidobacteriota bacterium | reverse complement strand
CGCGAGCGCCAGGGCGATGCCGACACCGAGGACGAAAGTTAAAAGCGCCGTCGGGGTGCTGAAAAAGATGCGTCTCATACTCGTCTTCCTTTCTTCCTTTCATTCCAGGCGCGCACGCGAGGCCGTCGCCTTCTGCGGATTGAACGGAAGGCAGGGAAGACTCTTGCAGAGAATTTTTGAGCGGAACGATGGCGTGCCGAGTAATACAGTACCGCGAGCGGAAGCCTCGCGGGTCACCGGAAGGATGAAGGCGGAAGGATGAAGGATGAAAGAAAGACTTACTGCTTTTCCTTCATCCTTCCGCCTTCATCCTTGCTCTTACACCCGCGAGGCTTCCGCTCGCGGTACTGTACTAGGCTCTCAAGGCGTCATGCCTTCTAGCCGCGGACGAGCGCGTTGCGGTAGGCGCGCGGGCTGATGCCCGTGGCCTGGCGGAAGGCTTTGGCGAAGTGGCTGGAACTCATGTAGCCGACGCGCGCGCCGACTTCGGTGATGGAGAGGTCTGTCTCGGCGAGCAGCTCGCGTGCGCGCGCGGCGCGCAAGGATGCGAGGTAGGCGTGCGGCGCCGCGCCCGTGAGTTTTTTGAAGAGGCGCGCGAAGTGGAAGGGCGAGAGGTGTGCGGCGTCGGCGATCTCTTCGAGCGGAAGGTCGCGGTCGAGGTGCGCGTGCATCAGCTCGACGGCGAGGCGTATGCGTCGGTCAACGAGGCCGACGCGCGACAGCTCCAGATTCTCGGAGCGGCGGACGTTCGCGTAGCGGCGCAGCAGTTGGACGAGCGCGTGCTCGACGAGCGCAGAGACGACCAGCTCCTGCCCCGCGGACTCTTCCAGAAGCTCTTCGGCGAGGTCGCGCGCGAGCCGCGCGAGCCGCTCGTCGCGCTCGACCGAGGGCGTGCGGAAGGTGACGACCGAGTCAGAGCGCGTGAGGCGCGCGCGCGCGGCGCAGTCGAGGACGAAGAGGGGCGCGAGCGTAAGGATGAGGAACTCGGCGCTGCCGCCGGACGAGGCCGTCAACCAGTCGCCCGGCGCGGCCAGCAGCGCGCCGCCCGCCGAGACTTCGCCCGAAGCCGCCGGCTCTTTGCCGGAGGCCGAAGCCTTGCCGGAGACTGCGGATGCTTGGCCAGCCACCGAGGGTTTTCTGCCGGTCGTCGCCGAAGCTTTGTCCGACGACACGGATGCATTGCCGGCTTCGGAGGAATCTTCGACCGATGATTGCCAGCGCATCCGGCCGCCGAGCAGGAGCAGCGCGGCGTAGTCTGCGCGCGGGCCGGCAGACCAGCGCAGGCGTCGGCCCGCGCGATAGTGGAGGGCGAAGTGCGGCGGGCGCGCGTAGATTCTGTCGGCGGTTCGTTCGGCGCGGCTCATGCTGTTTTAGCGGCGGGCGCGTGCGCGCGGGTGGAGCTTCTGCGTGAGCGCGGCCTTCAGTTGGCGTGGGTAGTCCGTAATGACCGCACGCAAGCCGAGCGAGACGGCGCGGCGCAGAAGAACGGACGAGTTCACAGTCCAGACGACGACCGCGAAGCCGCGCTGTCGGGCGGCCTCGACCGTGCCCCGGCGCAGCAGCGAGCGGTGGAGCGAGACTTCGTCCGCGCCGCAGGCCGTGGCCTCGCCGATGATTCTGCCGGTGGGGACGAGCGGGCGCGGCCAGCTCCGACTGAAGAGCGCGGCGGTGCGAATCTCCGGCGCGAGCCGCTTGACCTCGACGAGCGAGTCGTGCTCGAAGCTCTTGACGACGACGCGCTCCGAGAGTCCGTGCTCGCGCACGAGGCCGACGACGGCGCTCGCCAGCTCCGCGCGGCGCGCAGGCTCCTCGCACTTCATCTCGACATAGAGGTTGTGGGCGCCGTAACGCTCGAAGACCTGCGCGAGCGTCGGCATGCGCTCGAAGACGAAGGACTCGCGCGCGTGCGTCGGGCGACTCGCGTTGAACCACTCGCCGACGTAGAACTTCACGAGCACCGTCGAGTCGAACTCTTCGACCCGGCGTTCGAGGTACGCAATCCGTTCGAGCGAGGCGTCGTGGAAGACGACGGGCACGCCGTCGCGCGCGAGCCGCACGTCGAACTCGATGCCGTCCGCGCCGTCTTCAAACGCCATGTCGAAGGAGGCGATGGTGTTCTCCGGCGCGTGGCCGGACGCGCCGCGGTGGCCGATGATGAGAGGGACGCTTTCGGAAATTTGGCTTCGACTCACTCGGTCTTCTTCCGCGTGCCGCCGATTCATTCGCTCTTCTTTCGCGCGCCGCGCTTCGTCCCGCCCTTTGTAGACCTGGCGGCGGACTTCTCCACGCCCTGTTTAGTCCTGGCCGCGGTCTTCTCTTTCTGTGCTGTCTTCTCTTTCTGTTTGGACTTGGCGGATGCCTTCCTTTTACTCGCGGCCTTCCGCGCTCCGGTCGGTTTGGGAAGCTCGTTGGAGGCGGCGGTCACGGACTGTTCGGCTGTTGCTGCCGACGCGTCTTGCGGCGTTGCCGCCGCGGTCGTCTCGCTCGCGCCCGACTCTTCGGCGGCCTCTTTCGGCGGCGAGACGAACCAGAGCGCGGCGAGCGGCGGGAGGTCAACCGTGGCGGAGTAGGGTTGGCCTTGCCAGGGCTGCTCTTCGGCCTCGACCGCGCCGGCGCTGACGGAGCTGGTGCCGGCGTAGTATTCGGAGTCAGTGTTGAGGACGAGGCGGAACGCGCCGGGCGCGGGGAGGCCGAAGCGGTAGCCGCGGCGCGGGACGGCGGAGAAGTTGCAGACGCAGACGAGCGCGGAGCCGTCGGAGGCGAGACGCATGAAGGCGACGACGTTATCCAGCGCGTTGTCAACGTCGAGCCAGCGGAAGCCGCGCGGCTCGACGTCCAGCTCGTAGAGCGCGGCGTGCTCTTTGAGCAGTCGGTTGAGGTCGCGGACGAGCGTGTGGACGCCCTCGTGGCCGTCGTGGTCTTCGAGCAGGTGCCAGTCGAGGCTGCGCGTCTCGCTCCACTCGCGCCACTGCGCCAGCTCGCCGCCCATGAAGAGGAGCTTCTTGCCGGGGTGCGCCCACATGTAGGCGTAGAGCGCGCGCAGGTTGGCGAACTTCTGCTCGCGCGTGCCGTGCATCTTGCCGAGCATCGAGCCTTTCATGTGGACGACCTCGTCGTGCGAGAAGGGCAGGATGAAGTTCTCACTCCAGGCGTAGGTCAGGCCGAAGGTGAGGTTGTTGTGGAAGTAGCGGCGCACGAAGGGGTCGCGCTTGAAGTACTCGATGGTGTCGTGCATCCAGCCCATGTTCCATTTGAAGTCGAAGCCGAGGCCGCCCTGGTCGGCTCCCTTCGTGACGAGCGGCCACGACGTTGACTCCTCCGCGATCATCAACGTGCCGGGCTGCTCGCGGTGGACGACCTCGTTCAGCTCGCGTATGAAACTGAGGGCTTCGAGGTTCTCGCGCCCGCCGTACTTGTTCGGAACCCAGCGACCGGCGTCGCGGCTGTAGTCGAGGTAGAGCATCGAGGCGACGGCGTCAACGCGCAGGCCGTCAACGTGGCACTCGCGCAGCCAGAAGAGCGCGTTGGCGATGAGGAAGTTCCTCACCTCGTTGCGCCCGTAGTTGAAGATGAAGGTGCCCCAGTCGGGATGCTCGCCCAGTCGCGGGTCTGCGTGCTCGTAGAGAGCCGAGCCGTCGAAACGGCCCAGGGCCCAGGAGTCTTTTGGAAAGTGCGCCGGCACCCAGTCCATGATGACGCCGAGGCCGCGCCGGTGAAGGTAATCAATCAGGAAACGGAAGTCGTCCGGGTTGCCGTAGCGCGCGGTGGGCGCGTAGTAGTTCGCCACCTGATAGCCCCAAGAGCCGCCGTACGGATGACCTTTGAGCGGCAGGAACTCGACGTGCGTGAAGCCCATCTCAAGGCAGTAGTCGGCGAGCGCGGGCGCGGTCTCGCGG
>JALZHC010000511.1 GCA_030914105.1 Acidobacteriota bacterium | reverse complement strand
CCTCGGAGGGGTTTCTGTCATCAAGGCTCTGCGCGTGGGCCGCGGCTTCAGCATCGAGCGGCTGCTTTTATACAAGACCGACGCGCTCCTGCTCGACGCCTACGACAAAGACGCCTTCGGCGGGACGGGTCGAACCTTCGACTGGTCGCTCGCGCGTGCGGCGCGCGAGGTCGTCCCGAAACTTTTCCTGGCCGGCGGGCTGACGCCTGAGAACGTCGCCGAAGCCGTCCGCACCGTCGAGCCGTTCGCCGTGGACGTGTGCAGCGGCGTCGAGACCTCGCCGGGCCGCAAGAGCCTCGACCTCATGCGCCGCTTCGTCGAAGCAGTGCGCGAAGCTGAGTAGGCAGAGTCGTCGCCGGAAGCTCGGTTTTCTCTTTCTTGGGCGTATAGTGTGGGACACTCACCGCCGCAGGCGCAGAGGAAGACAAGTCTTCAGCTCGCAACTTTGAGTTCAAAGCTCAAGCCTCAGCGCTTCCTCTGCGAACTCTGCGCCTCTGCGGTGAATCCAACTTGCTTTAGGCTCAAGGCAGAGGTACATAATCCCCGTGAAAACTTGACGTACATCCCGTCTCATCGGTTATCCTGAGTGCGAACGAGCAAGGGTCTGGCGTTCGCCGAATAGGATGCCCCGACATCTATTCTCACCAAAAGCCGGTTTACCTCGATAATCATCTAAGAGTCTTTTACCGATTATGAGCGCAACAGCTCGAAGCAAAGATGGCCGTCGCACGGCGACGCGCGACCAGGGGCGTGTGCTGCTCGTGGCCGACGACCCCGCGGTCGGCGCACACGCGCGCGCGCTCGAAGAGAGCGGCCTCGTCGTGGCGGGCGTGGCCGGCGGCGTGAAGGCGCTCGTCGCCTTGCAGCGCACGCGCCCGCATGTCGTCGTGGCCGACGCGAACGTTCGCGGCATCGGCGCGGCTGAGTTCGCGCGGATGCTCTCGGACGCGCAGGACGCGATCCCGGTCGTGCTCGTCGGCGGCGAGCGCGCCACGGTCGAGCGCCGTGCCGAGGCGATGGCCGCGGGCGCTTCGGACTACTTCCAACTGCCCGCGGAACTCCCGCTGCTGGTCGCCAAGACGAACTACCTTGTCGCGCACAAGCTGACGGTCGAGCGCCTCCAGGCCGAGGCCGACCGCGACTACCTGACCGGACTCGCCAACCGCCGACGCTTCCGCAAGGCTCTCGGCCAGGAGGTCGAGCGCTGGCGTCGCTACCAGACGCCGTGCGCGCTTCTCCTGCTCGACGTTGACCACCTCAAGCGGATCAACGACACCTACGGCCACCCCGCGGGCGACCGCGTCATACGCTTCGTCGCCGCCGCGCTCTCCGAGCTTTCGCGCGACAACGACACGGCGGCTCGGCTCGGCGGCGAAGAGTTCGCGCTGCTGCTCGCGGGCGTCGGGAGCGAGAAGGCCGTGGCCGCCGCCGAGCGCCTGCGACGCGCCGTCTGCGCGAATCCGCTCGAAGAGGTCGGCGCGGTCACCATCAGCGTCGGCGTCGCCGCCTGCCCCTCGAACGCCATCAACGAGCGCGAACTCTTTGCCGCCAGCGACACGGCCCTCTACCGAGCCAAACGCGAAGGCCGCAACCTCGTCGTGCTCGCGGACGCAGAATCCGGGGCCAGGACTTTCATCACGAACTCCGTCTCGGCTGTCGGCGACTAAAGCGCCGCAGTCGCACTTCGTAAACCGGACGGATTAGGCTAAACTCAAAACACCGACACAAACACGCGGCGGCGCTTGTGACCGAACACACGCCGCCGCTCGGAATTTTTCAGACGGTCAAAGGCGCTTTTCTCAGATGAGCGAAGCCACATTCACAAACCCGGACGCGGGCGGCCACTGGGGGCCATACGGCGGTCGCTACGTCCCCGAAACGTTGATGGCCCCGCTCGAAGAGTTGACCGAAGCCTTCGAGGCGGCGCGCGACGACGCCGGCTTCCAGACCGAGTTTGAGTCTTTGCTGCGTGACTATTCGGGTCGCCCGACGCCTCTCTTCAAGGCGTCACGATTAACAGAACACGCGGGCGGAGCCACGCTCTACCTCAAGCGCGAAGACCTCTCGCACACAGGCTCGCACAAGATCAACAACGCGCTCGGACAAGTCCTGCTCGCGCGCCGCATGGGCAAGCGCCGCGTCATCGCCGAGACGGGCGCGGGCCAGCACGGCGTTGCCACGGCCACGGTCTGCGCTCTCTTCGGCTTGCGCTGCGTCGTCTACATGGGCACTGAAGACGTGCGTCGCCAGGCGCTGAACGTCTTTCGCATGCGTCTGCTCGGCGCGGAGGTGCGCGAGGTTGACTCCGGCTCGCGCACGCTCAAGGATGCCATCAACGAGGCGCTGCGCGACTGGGTGACGAACGTCGCAGACACTTACTACCTTCTGGGCAGCGCGCTGGGGCCCCACCCCTACCCGCGCATGGTGCGCGACTTCCAGAGCGTCATCGGGCGAGAGGCGCGCGCGCAGATTCTCGAAGCGGCGGGGCGCTTGCCCGACGCGCTCGTCGCCTGCGTCGGCGGCGGCTCGAACTCAATCGGACTCTTCCACCCTTTCCTCGCCGACGCGAGGATACGCATGATCGGCGTCGAAGCCGGGGGCACGGGCGCGGAGCTGGGCCAGCACGCCGCGCGTTTCAACCAGAGCGGCGGCGGGCGACCCGGCGTCCTGCAAGGAACGTTGAGCTACGTCCTTCAGGACGAGCGCGGGCAGATCGCCTCGACGCACTCAATCTCCGCGGGCCTCGACTATCCGTCCATCGGCCCGGAGCACGCGTTCCTCCACGACGCGGGCCGCGCCGAGTACGTCTCCGCCACAGACGACGAGGCGCTCGAAGCCTTTCAGGCCATCTCGCAGCTCGAAGGCATCATCCCCGCGCTCGAATCCGCGCACGCCGTCGCACACGCACTGAAACTCGCGCGCGAGATGTCGCGCGAGCAAATCATCGTCGTCAACCTTTCGGGCCGCGGCGACAAGGACGTGAACACAGTCGCGGACAAACTCGGCGAGGAGCTACGGTGAGCCGCGAGGCGACCGGCGCGGGCCGCACCGGCGAAAGCGGCGCTGCCGTGAGTCGCATCCGCGAAGCCTTCGAGTCTCTCCGGCGCGAAGGGCGGCGCGGCTTCATCCCATACATCACCGCGGGCGACCCCGACCTCGAAACTACGCGCGCCCTCATCGTCGAACTCGCGCGCGCGGGCGCGACCCTTATCGAACTCGGCGTGCCCTTCAGCGACCCCGTCGCCGACGGCCCCACTATTCAACGCGCCTCCGAGCGCGCGCTCCGGCACGGCTTCGGCCTCGCAGACGTTCTCCAGACGCTCGCCGACGCGCGCGCGCACGCGGACGTGCCCGTCATACTCTTCAGCTACTTTAACCCGCTCTTGCAGTTCGGCGTCGAGCGTCTCGCACGCGAAGCTCGAAGCGCCGGCGCGCAAGGCGTACTCGCCACAGACCTCGTGCCCGAAGAGTCTGCCGACTTCAACGCCACGCTCGCGCGCCAGGGCCTCGACCAAATCTTCCTCGTCGCGCCGACCACTTCGGACGCGCGCCTGCGTCTCATTGCCGAGCGCGCCGGCGGCTTCATCTATGCCGTCTCACGCGCGGGCGTCACGGGCGCGCGCGAGCGAATGAGCGCCGAGGCCGAGCGGCTCGTCGCACGCGTGCGACAGGTTTCGGATTTGCCCGTCGCCGTCGGCTTCGGCATCTCGACGCGCGAACAGGTCGCGGACGTCTGGCGCTACGCCGACGCGGCCGTCGTCGGCTCGGCCATCGTCGCAGAGATCGAGCGCAACGGGGGCGCGCCCGATCTCGTCGCGCGCGTCGGCGCGTTCGCCCGCTCACTGCTGCCGGAATGATGTGGAGCGACGAGCGTCTTTTGCGCCTTTGCGTGAGCCTTATCT
>JALZHC010000071.1 GCA_030914105.1 Acidobacteriota bacterium | reverse complement strand
GACGCGGCCCCGCCGGCGGGCGCCGCCGCCTCCCTCTCGCGCGCCTCGCCCGCGCCGGCTTCCGCCGCGAGCGCCCCGGCGAAGGCGATGAAGTTCTGTCGGTGCCACTCGTCGTCGGGCCTCAGCTCAAGAGCGCGCCGCGTCCAACGCAGAGCCTCGCGCACCTCGCCGACGTGGAAGAGCGCGTTCGTGTAGTGGATCAGCCAGTCGAAGCGTTGGGCCATCGGGTTGACGAAGAGCACGGCGTCCGGCGCGGGCATCGCGCGCCCCACGTCGCACCAGTGGACGACCTTGTGCCAGGCGCGCAGGTGGTAGTAAGACTCGGCGAGTCCGAAGTACGCGCCGGGCCAGTGCGGACAGACCTTCAGCGCCCGCAGGTCTGAGTTGATGGCCTGCTCGTAGCGCCCGCACCGCCGGTGCAGCGCCGAGACGCGTAGCTGCGCGACATACAGCTCCTCGTCCCAGGTGCCGACGCGCAGGTAATCTTCGTAGGCGGCGAGCGCGCGCTCGTCCTCGCCGGCGTCGGCGTATTCGTTGGCGAGGTAGAACAGAAGTCGCGGCGCGGGCCGACGCCCGGCGCGCTCTGCGGCCTCACGCTCGGCTTCGAGTATGGAGAGGTTGCGGCCCGACTTCTCCGCGCCGCGCGCGGGGTCGCGGCGATGCTCGACGACGACCTCGTCGCTGCGCGCGACGTTCGCTCCGGCCTTCGAGACGAGCACCTCGTGGATGCGCCCCTCCCAGCGGAACGAGCCGTCGTTGCGCACCAGGCGCTCGCGCCAGAACTCGCAAGTGCGGTTGCCCCAGCGGTCGCGCGCGCAGTCGTAGAGGAAGGAGAAGCCGCCGACCTCTTCGGACGCGCTCGACGCGAGCGGGCGGATGTGTTCGGCTCCACGCACCACGTCGTCGGCGTCAACCCACATCACCCAGTCCGAGGTCGCGCGGTCGAAGGCGAACTGGCGGGCGGCGGCGAAGTCGTCGCGCCACTCGAAGTCGAAGAGGCGGTCGGTGTGACGGCGCGCGATCTCTTTGGTCGCGTCGGTCGAGCCTGTGTCGACGACGACGAGTTCGTCCGCCGCGCCGGCGAGGCTCGCGAGGCAGCGCGCCAGCGTCCGCTCTTCGTTCCTGACGATGAGTGCGACCGAGACCGTCATGCTTTCTCCCTCGACTGCCGTGCTCCTTCTCCGACCGTCAATCCGTTCCGAATTTCGAACGTCATCCACTCCCGACCCCGCGCGCACGTCCGTCAGGGCGCGGCGGCGAACCAGCGCACGCGCACGCTAAAACCGAGCGCACGCACCCGTCGGATAGCCTGCTGCTGAAGCACCGTGCCGAGCAGCGTGACGGCGATGCGGATTGTCTTCTGGTCGTCGCTGAGGTAAACGGTCACCGCAAAATTCAACCCGTCGGGCAACGAGTCGTTGGTGCCGAACTGGACGGGGGACGGGCTGAGGACGATTGCCGAGAACATGGAGTCACCCGGCATATTGTGAGCGATGGGCGCGCTGACTATGGTCTGAAGGTTCTGGCTGAAAGTACCGACTATCACCTCACCAGACCTGATGCCGATGGCTCCCGTCGCCCCGGTCGGGCCCGTCGGCCCGGTCGGGCCAGTCGGGCCGGTCGCTCCGGTCTTGCCCGTCGCGCCTGTACCCGTTGCGCCGGTTGCGCCGGTTGCGCCGGTCGCCCCGGTCGCGCCCGTCTTACCCGTCGCACCCGCCGCGCCGCTCGGCCCTGTGGCTCCGGTCGGCCCCGTTGCGCCGGTCGGGCCGGTCGGCCCTTGATGGCCGGCGATGCAGAAAAGCTCCTGCTTGAGGCGGTCGGGGACGAGCACGGGGCGCTCGCAGTCGCCGACCTCGACGCTGCCCGCGACGAGGTTGCCCGCGCCGTCGAGTTTGAAGTGGACGCAGGCGAGCAGAATGCAGTCATCCGCGTCCGCCGGCGGCGACGGCAGGTTCTTGGGTCGCAGGTGCGGGCAGACCTCCGTGACCCAGATGACGAGCGCCTCGCGGATGGTCTCGCAGGCCGTCGCCTCGGAGAGGCGCAGGCGGCCCGTGTCGGGCGAGAGCGGCGGCGAGAGGTGCGGGTGATGGTGGTGCGGCGGCGAAGTGGGCGGCGAAGTGTCGGGCAGAGGCTCGCCCATGTCGCGCACGGCTTCGAGCAGGCGCGCGGAGTCGTCGGGCGAGAGGTGTCCGGGCACGATGTCCACGCGCGAGAGCAGGTCGCCGAACTCGCGGAAGTGCATCTCGGCGTGCATGCAGGGCGGCTCCCAGGAGAACTCGGCGCGCGCCGTCTCGTAGACGCGCGAGGCGGCGCGCGTGTCCTCCTCTGCGGCGCAGGGCTGGCCGGCGATGGGCACGAGGTCTGTCGGGCACTCGGCGTAGCAGAGCCGCACGTAGGCCGTGTGTTGGCCCGCGCCGAGCGGCGGACTCACGGCCTGGCTGTTCTTCGCCACCCACTCGCCGAGCCGCGCGCATAAGGGGCGCTCGACCCAGACCCAGCGGCCTAAGGGGCTGACGGCGTAGCCCGGCGCGACGCGGATTTCCACGTCGCCGCTCACAGGCTCAGACGTGACCTTGAGGCCGCAGACCGTGCCGGAGCCGTGGAGCAGGAGGTTGCTCAGGCGGTGCTTCCACTCGAAGTGGGTCTGCTCCTGCCGGAAGTCGTCAACGCCCAGCACCATGCCGAAGCTGTAGTTGACTCTCTTGTTCGGACTCAGCAGAGCCGCGTCTGCCGAAGCGCTGATGCAGTCTCGCATGATCTTCTCCATCCGTTATCAGAGCGACGGCGCGTCGCCCAGCGTGTCCCTGTCCGAGACCAAACGCTCCGCCACGTCGAACGGGTGAGGCGGATACAGGTAGCCCTCGGCCAGGTAGCTCTGGCCGAGCAGGGTCTCGGCGAAGCTGCCTTCGGCGCCGAGCGCCGTGTCGACGCCGAGCCGCGCAAGGCCGACGCGGAAGAAGTCCCAGTAGCGGCGCACGTCGAACTGCGTGTGCGCCGGCTTCTCAAGCTCCGCGACGCGCGCCACCATCGCCTCCTCTTCAGACGTCAGCTCTTCGGGGACGAGCACGGAGAACTGGTGCGCGTAGGCGTCGGGCGCGTCCGCGGCGGACGAAGGCGTGTCGCCGCCCGCCGAAGCATCGCCCTCCTGAAAGCGACGCCCGCCGCGCGTGCGATAGCGCTCGACGACGCGAATCTTCGAGGGGCGGCGCGGCGAAAGAACGTAGTCGTAGAGCAAGTCCTCGAACTCCTCCTCGGTCGTCGCCTCGTCGGGCGGCACGAGTCCGTAGCTCTCCAGCTCCTCGCGGAAGACCGCGAACTGCTCTTTGCGCACGGCGGCGCGCTTCAGGCGGTAGAGCGTCACTTCGAGGCAGGGGTCTAAGAGGAGGATGAGCGCGAAGCGGATGCCGGACGGCGTGCCGCGACGCTCGTAGAGCTTGCGCGTGTAGCGTATGAAGAGACGGCGGCGGTCGAGCGGGCGGCGCTTGGCGGGCAGGCCGGCCCTGACCTGCTCTTCGCGCCGCTTCTGGAGGTCGGCCCAGAGCGGGTCGAGCGCGATGCCGACCCAGGAGGCGAGCCAGTCGAGCGCGTCGGGCGGCGCGCTGCGCGCGTCGAAGAGCGCCGAGACGCCGCCGATCTTCCCCTCGATCTCCGTGTAGAAACCCTCCTCGTTGGCGAGCATCCGTTCGAGGAAGGAGGCCGAGCCGGGGTCTGTGAGGTAGACGCCGGGCAGATAGTTCTTCGGGTAAGAGAAGCGCGGGTAGTATGCGCGCAGCGCGTGCAGCTTCGGGGTGGCGCGACCGTTGCCCGTGAGCACGAGACGCAGTTGCAGGAAGCGACCGCGCGCGCGCTGGAACAGAAGCTCCCAGGTGCCCGCGCCCTCCGGCACTTCATCTGCCTCGTACTGCGGGAACGGGTCGTAGAAAGGAACCTCCGCGCCTGCGCCGCGCAGGTATAGCTCAGGCTCCCGCTGCCACTCGACGCTTTCGAGAAGCTGCGAGTCGTCGGCCGCGCGCGTGTAGACCGCCACGCTCGTCTCCGGCGGCAGGCAGGCGTCGAGGAAGAGCCGGTGCCAGAGGCAGTCGCGCTCCTTGCCGTCGAGCTTGTAGGAGATGAGAACGCCGTCGGTCTCGTAGCGCTGCTCGTCAATTGATTGCAGCTTCGTCCAGCGCACGGCGCGGTCGTTCGAGGTGTCGCCGGCCACCACGTCGTAGTAGACCGCGCCGCGGTCGGCGACGATGGCGCGGCTTCCGAAGTAGTGCATCGGCAGGAAGTCGGTCGCGACCTCGGAGAGGTTCGGCGAGGCGTCGAAGTTGAGCCCGAAGCCGAACGCCTGATTGCCCTCGCGCTCGACGGCGTAGAGCGTGCCCTTCGTCTTCTCGCCTTCGTCGGGCACAAAGGCGAAGTCGTAGGCCACGACTTCGAGCCGCCCGCGCTTCGACTCCGACTGCTCCTCGACGGCGTGCACGTCGCCCGCCAGCTCCAGCCCCGCGCCCTCCTGCGCTGCGCCGCGCAGACGCAGGACGCGCGAGGGCGGCGGCGGGTCAAGCGACGGATACAGGTACGCGGGACTGTCGAGGATGAGCACGCTGCCGTCGGGCACGGCTTCGATGGCGACGGGGTTTTCGACCTCGGCGGGCAGCGCGAAGCCGAGCGGGAAGAGGCGCGCGGGCCTGACGGTCGCCGCGCCGCCCTCGGCGTGAAAGACCTCGCGCTCCTCCGGCTCAATCTCGCTCATGGCCGCGCCCTCGGAGAGCACGCAGAAGTTTCGGTCGAGTCCCCAGTAAGTCTTGTTCGCGCGGTCGAGCACCCAGACGCCGCCCCTGGGCGCAGCCGCGATGTCGAAGGGCTCGAAGTCAGCCGCTTCGGGGAAGAGCAGCCGGAGCGGAGCGCCGACGGCGTGGAGGTCGAAGACGAAGAGGCCGCGCGCGCTTCGGTCGCCGACGACGAGGTAGTGGTTCGTCGTCACGGCCAGGCCTCGCAGGTCTGAAAGGGGACGGGCGGGCGCGGGCGCGGGCGCGAACTTGTCGGAGGGCGCGGGGGGCCGGGCGACGTTTTGCGACCAGAAGAGCCGCGACTTCTTCGATCCGGTCGGACGCCAGAAGATGCTCTGTCCGTCGGCGGCGATCCAGTACCAGTTGCCGAAGCGGTCTGGGCTTGCGCCGCGGCGCGCCGAGAGGTCGAGCGGCTCTTGCCCGCGCGCGCTCACGAAGAGGACGAGCTGCGGGTCGAGCGTGAGCGCCTCGCTGTCCTGCTCGACGTGCAGGCGCGAGAAGTCGCCGGGCAGCGCCTGCCCCTCCTCCGAGCAGCGCTGCCACCCCGCCGCGCCTTTTATCAGGTGAAAGCGCGTGCCGTTTACGTCCACCTCAAATGCTCCTTAAAGCTGTCAGCATTCAGCACTCAGCATTTCGACTTCGTGACCGGCACGGGCACGACCGTCGACTCCTGCGGCGGCTTCGCGCCGAGGATGGATTCGAGCGACTCGGCCTCGCCCTCGCGCACGTCGAGCGTGTCGAGCCGCGGCAGTTGCAGCCCCGTCAGACGCTTGCTCTCGATGTTCAGCTCCGTCTCGACACCCATCTCCAGAGAGTTCACGAAGTCGACGCCGGCGACGCGCGTGACGACGGCCTCGATCTCCTTCGTCAGCAGTTGGCGGCTGAGCGGCCAGCCCGTCTCTTCGGGGCCGCCCGGCGGGAGCGCCGACAGGTACTCTTCGAGACGGGCGCGCACCGCGTCCAGAACCTTGTCGCGGAAGTAGCCCGCGCGAATCTCCACGCCGACCGACAGAGAGACCGAAAGATATTCGGGGCCGCGCACGTAGACCTCGGTGGTGACGAGCCGACGCTCGTCGAGGTAGTCGCAGACGGTCTGCAGGAACAGTCTGTTCGGCGTCGGCCAGAGCGGTCGCACTGTGTCCGTGGCGGGCACGACCATCACGGTGACGACGCCCGCGACGTTGTCGAGACCCTTGTCGGCGTTGTAGAGCGGGAGCACTTCGACGCGTCCGACGTCCACGCCCTCGGTACGCTGCGTGATGTCTTTGAAGTCGAGCGAGGTGACGAGCCGGTCGCGGTGGCGCAGGTAGAGCGGGATGTTGCGCTCGCCCTGCTCGGTCGTCTCGCCGGTGTCGCCGCCCCAGGTCGGCACGGGGTTGTCAATCTTGAAGCCGCCCTGGAGCCGCGTGTCGGGGCTGCTCTTGAGAGCGCCGATGGCGACGTTGCCCTGCGTGCCGCCGCCGTACTTGTAGCCGGCGCGGATGCGGCTGCCGGGCGGCGGTATCGCGCCGCGCAGGCCGTCGCCGAAGCGCACTCGGCCCGCCTCCGGGTCAATCGTGAAGACCTCGTCCGTCTCGTCCGCCGCGAGCAGGTCGTCGGTCTGAAGCCAGAGCTGCCAGACCTTGTTCACGTCCTCGACCTGTAGGCTCACCGATTCGGGGATGACGGGCGTGTTGGCGAGGATGACCTCCTGGTCGGGTTCGCCCGTTGAGGTGCCGAGCAGCTCGCTCGCGATGGGGATGGACTGCTCGACGCGCGCGGCGTTGACGCCGAGCCAGGAGAGACGCGCCTTAATCATGCCGGCCAGCTTGCCCGCGTCGGACGCCGTGGGCTGGTTCGTCGCGCCCGAGACGGAAGCGCCCTGGCCGGATGAGTTCTGCTTTGACGAAGCGCCCGACGATGAAGCGCCCTGCGAAGAGCCGTTCTGCGCAGCGCCGTTGTCGGGCTGGACGCGGACGCGCAGCCACGTGACGAGTCGGTCGCGCACGTCGTTGTCCTCGATGCGCGGCGGGTAGTCGCCGGTGCCCTCCTGCAAAGGCTCTGTGAACTCCCAGGTCTGGAGCTTCTCGCTGCCGGGCAGCACGAGCTGCACGACGCCGACGCCCGTGAGCACGTCCGGCTCTTGAAGGACGCGCAGACGCTCGTAGCGCGCGCCCGTCGTGACCGTCACGTCCGGCACTTCGTAGATGAGCGACGGCACGGGGTCGCGCTTGACGCCGAGGCGGACGGGCGCGAGCGGCGGCACACTTTCGGCGAGCGCGGGGACGATGCCGACCGAGAGCGTCTGGTTCGCGATGGCCGCGCGCACCGTGTCTGCGTCCACGTTCTTCGGCGCGAGCAGCGCGAGGTAGACGGCGTGATCGGTCGTATCGTCGCTCGAAAGGTCAACGAAGGGGTCGGGCGTGGCGGGAGTGGGCTGCTGAATCTGCGCCGACTCGTAGAAGTCGAGTTCGACCGTCGTGCCCGCGCTTGCGTCGTCGGTCTGTTCGTCGTCAGACGCTTTCGCATCGGCGTCGGCGGCCTGCGCGGCGGGGTCTTCGGCCTCTGCTTCGAGCGCGGCCTGCGCCGCCTCGCGGATGGCCTGGTACTTCGTGTTGAACTCGTCGTAGCGCGGGTCGTCCTTCGAGATGCGTCGCTTGTAGTAGGCGACCGTTTCGACGGGGAGGACGTTGACGGGGTCGAGCGTGAGGAAGTTGACGCTGCCGGCGGAGACGACGACGCCGGAGTCTAACAGGAGCGGCGCGACCGGCCCGCGCTCGTTCCTGATGCGGACTAGCCCCTTGGCCGGCGCGGCGGGCTGCAAGGGCACGTCGAGGAGCTGGAGGAACTTGAGGCGGTTCTTTTCGGGCACGCGGTTGGCGCGGTAGAGCAGGCTCTCGGTGAGGAAGGCGAACAGCTCGACGATGGTGATGCCGGGGTCGCTCTCGACCTCGAAGTTCGTCCACTCCGTCGTATAGGAGGGGATGCGGCGCATCGCCTCGCGCAGCAGTTGCTCGAAGTCGCGGTCGTCGAGTGTGGGCACTACGAGAGGCATCGCGCTAACCCTCCAGTTGCAAGGTCAGGCCCATGCGCCCGGTCGCCTGCGTGGCGACGAGGCGGAAAGAGATTTGGACTGAGACGACGCGCGCGTCCTCCGGGTCAGGCTCGACCGACACGTCGTCAACGCGCACGCGCGGCTCCCAGCGCGCGATGGCCTTTTCGATCCGCTCGCGGATGAGCGCGCGGGTCGTGACCGTGTTCGGCTCGAAGAGGTAGCGGCGCAGCCCGCAGCCGAACTCCTCGCGCATCAGACGCTCGCCCGGCTCGGTCAGAAGGATCAGGCGCAGAGACTCGCGCACGTTGTCCTCGCCCTCAGACCAGGCGAGCCGCCCGTCCGCGCCCACGCGCGGCGGGAAGCCCAGTCCCTGTCCGAAAATGTTCTGCCTGCGCATCTTCTTCTTCCGGGTTCTTCGCCGCCGCCGGCCCCTACTTCTTGCTGATCGAAAGGCCCAGCGGGAAGCAGATCTTCAAAAGCGGTATCCACCAGAACACGATGTTGAGGAGGATGACGATGATAAACAGCAGGATGAAAGCGCAGAGCGTGATGATCGGTATCGAGAAGGAGCAGATGAGGCCGATGTCTATGCCGCCGTCGGAGACCGAAGCGTTGTTGTCGAGGATGTCCTTCTCCTTGCCCGCGATGCCGTCGATCTTCTTGCGCAGTTGGTTCGACATCATGAAGGCGACGTTCTTCTTGAACTTCCTGAGTCCGGAGAGGCTCACGTCCACGGGCAGGCCGACGCGCACGGGGCGACCGGGCGCGTCGGGGTCAAAGAAGGGGGCCAGCTCGAACTCTTCGGACGGGCGGCTGACGTAGAGGTGCGCGGGCACGCACTGCGCGCGCTCGTAGACGCAGCGCAGGACGTAGCGGTCGCCCGCCTCCGCCGGGAACTTGGGCACGGGGACGGGCGCGGGCGCAGTCCCCGGCGTCGCCGCCAGCGCCGCCGCGACCCTTTCGCGCAGGTCGCCGGGGTCTGTAAGTCCGGTCAGGGGGTTATCGTGTAGGTTGTAGTTGTTCGTATAGCCGAGCTGCGCGAGGTCGCTGTCGCCCGGCTCATTGAGCTGCGACTGCTGGCCCGCGACCTTCGCGAGCGCGTCCGCCATGGGGAGCAGGCTGGGCTTCAACTTCTTGTTCTGGAGGTAGACGGCGAGGTCGCGCGACGCGCCCGCAAGCGAGGAGGTCGTGCCGTCGCGCAAGGCCAGGGCCACTTCGGGCAGGTAGAGGTCGAAGTATTCCCAGAGGTCGAGGAACAGGTAGACGGAGATTCGCAGTTGCGTATCCTGCGGGGCGAGGTGTGCGGGGTTGGGGCCGAAGAGCGTCGAGTCGGCGAGCGGGCCGATGAAGCGCGCATCGAGTTCGTAGAGGCGCTGGTCTTCCTGAAACTCCGCGGGCAGGTCTGTGGGCGCGGCGGCGAAGGTGTCCTGGCTGGAGACGGGGACGTAGCCGAAGAAGATCGTGCGCCCCTTAGCCGTCTGCGTCGGCGCGAGCGGCAGACGCTCTTCGCCGTCGGCGACCGAGGCGGCCTGGCCGTTCAAAGCCTTCCAGCCCTTGCCCGCCGCGCCCGCAGTCCAAGCGTACTCGACGCCGTTCAACTTTTTCCGCAGCACGAAGAAGACACCCTCGCCATCGCCCGGCTTCACCTCGCGGTCGGGGAAGCCAGGGATGCGGCAGCAGAGCGAGGCGCTCGTCAGGTAGAAGCAACCGTGGACGGGCTGGAAGAGTTTGAGCGGGGCGGCAGTCTGCGCCGCGGTCGGGCGCGGGTCGAACTGCGCGGGGCGCGCGAGCGAGTCGCGGAAGGCCGCGGGGCCGGGCGCGGACGCGCCGGCGAGGAACTCGTCCATGAACTTGTCCGTGTTGAAGCCGTGGAGCGTGGGGCGGAAGAACTCGCGCTGGATCATGTCCGCGCCGTCCGCCCGCCACAGAATCGAAGGCTTCACCCAGTCGAAAGTCTCGCCCATCTTCCTCTACCTCGCGCGTCTTTCCGTTCTTCCTCTCGCGCCTCGCTTCTCTTTTCTCTCGCCCCGCGCCTTGCCGTCTCCAGCCCCCGCGCCTCGTCTTCTCTTTCGTCTTGTCCTCTCTCGCCTCGTCGTCTCCTCTTCGGGCGTCACCAGATGTTGCCCGCGCCGGGCGTGTAGCTGGCGCTGACGACCGAGTTGCTGATGAGCGTGTCGCACTGCACCACGCCGCTGAACTTCGACATGCCGGCGTTGACCGTGACCATGCCGGCGTCAACCTGCATCGTGCTGGCCTGCACCTTCACCTGCGCCGAGGCGATGACGGTGATGCCC
>JALZHC010000510.1 GCA_030914105.1 Acidobacteriota bacterium | reverse complement strand
CCAGTCTGTGAACCAGTGATAGCCGGCGATGACCGAGCGCACTTCTTCGCCGGCGGCGTGAGCGCGCGCGGCGTCCTGCTGGCGGCCCGCGGGCGTGATGACGAACTGATCCGCCGCGAGCGTGAGTTCGCCGCCGACGCCCGTCCGAGCCGACGGCGCGGCGGCGGCGAGCAGACGCGCGCGACGTTCCTGCTCTGCCGCGCGCGCGTCTTCAGGCGAGAGGGCGCGGATGGTCTCCCAGTCCTCGGTCGAGCCGACGAGGGTTGCGCTCACGTCCTTCGACACGTCGACGCTGAAGTAGCCCGGACTCCAAAGCTCGCCGACGTGCTGGTAGCCGCGCTGGTCTTCCGTCCGGTAGTAAACGTTCTGGAGCTTGCCGCCGTCGAGCGCAAAGGTCGCGCGCAGGCCGTAGATTTTCAGGCGCAGCGGCGGGTAGGTGTGGCCCGTGCAAAGCTCCAGGCGGTCTTCGACCGAGGTGACGGTGTAAGGCTCGGCAATCGAGTCCTGCACAGCCTCTTCGAGCGGGCGGAACTGGAGCGCGGGCCGCAGCTTCAGACGCAAAGGGCCTTCGCCCTCGACGAGCCGGTAGTTGACGTGCACAGTGTTCTGCATGTGAAGCATCAGCAGACGCTTCTCGACCACCGCGTCTTCCATCTCGTAGCGCCAGACGGGCAGCCCCTCTTCGAGACGGAACTCCGTGAGGTGGCGCGCGCCCGGCATCTCCAGCACGCCGCCCGCGCGCTCCTGGCCTCCGATCTGAAAGCGCGTGCCCGTGGGCAGGCGCAGCCACTCCGAGAGGTGGTTGAACATGACTGTGCGACCGAGCGGGGTGGGGAGCGCGGCGATGAGCAGGCCGTGGTAACGTCTGGCCGGCACGCACGCGACCGTGCTTGAGGCAAAGCCGCCCAGCCCGTTCGCCACGAGCCACTCGTGGCCGAGCAGCGAGTCGACCTCCTCGCGCGCGTCCTCCTTCCTGAAGGTCAGCGTGCGAACCGGCCCGCTGATTTCGAGAGGCTCGCTCCTGCCGACCTGTTCGCTCACCCCTCCATCCTCGCCCATCCCTCTCGGCCCGCTCGTTCTGACCTGTTCGCTCACACGTCCTGCTTCCTTCATTCCTCCTCCCAACCTTGCAACGCCTCCCTGCGCACTTCCTCCTCCTCGCTCGGCCCTTCGCCGCCGCGCGCGTGGTCTCGCACTTCTGCGGCGGGCGCGGGCCGCATGGCGACAGACGCGCGGCCCGGAATGCACCAGTTGTTTTTCGTCTCCAAAGGCGGCGTGCCGCTTCCGCCGTAGCGCGGGTCTTCGCTCGACCAGAGCAGCGTCCAGAGCTTTCCTTCGGGCGGCGCGAGCAGAGGCTCCGGCGCGGGGTTGAGGCTCAAGTCCGCGCCGAGGTTGACGATGAGCAGCCGGTCGTCGCCGTCGTCGCCGAAGAAGCGCAGCACGAAGGCGTCTGTGCCGAGCACAGCGCCGTCCACGCCGCCCTTCCTCTGCGCGCCAAAGACCACGTCCTCGCGCCGCAGACGCAGAAGGTCGCGGTGCATCTCGTAAACCTCACTGTGCGACTCGCGCTCGGCGAAGTCGAGCTTACATTTCTCGAAGGTCTCTCGGTCGCCTGGGTCTGCGAGGCGCGCGCGCATCTCGCGGGTGGCGACGCTGCGGAACTGCGCGAGGAACTCCGCGCGCCCGCGACGGACTTTGCGCGCCAGCTCCGGCTCGTGCCCGTAGTCCGCGAAGTAGAAGAAGGGCGCGGACGAAGCGAACTCCTGCCCCTGAAACAGCATCGGCGTCGAGGGCGCGACGAGCAGCAGCGCCGTCAACGCGCGCAGGCGCGCGGGACTCGCGAGCGCGTGTGCGCGCAGGCCGCGCGCCGAGTTGGCCACCTGGTCGTGGTTCTGTATGAAGTTGATGAAGACCTCCGGCGGGAGGTCGAAGGCCGGCGAGCCGCGGCGCTTGCGCTGCCACTTGTAACGCTGCCCCTGATAGAGGAAGCCGTACTTCGCGGCGGAGACGAACTCCTGCGGCCTGCCGAGATAGTCCGAGTAGTAAGCCTCGTTGCTGCCCGTGAGCGCGACCAGCGCGCTGTGGTGGAAGTCGTCGTTCCAGAGCGCGTCGAGGCCGTGGCCGCCGCGCCCGGTCGGTCGGACTAAGCGCGCCTCCTGCGGTTCGTTCTCGGCGACGACGAGCGTCGCGCGGCCCCGCGCCGCCGCGCGCACCTCGCGCGCGAACGCGGCGATGATGTAGTCGCCGGAGTAGTCGAAGATGCTCTGCGTGGCGTCGAGCCGAAGGCCGTCGAAGTGAAACTCCTCGACCCAGTAGCGCGCGTTCGCGAGGAAGAACTCGCGGACGGGCGCGGAGCCGTGGCCGTCGAAGTTTATGCCCTCGCCCCACTCGTTCCTGTAACGGTCTGTGAAGTAGTCTTCGGAGAACTGCCTGAGGTAGTTGCCGTCGGGGCCGAGGTGGTTGTAGACCACGTCGAGGATGACGGCGACGCTGCGACGGTGCGCCTCGTTGACGAAGAGGCGCAGATCGTCAGGCTCGCCGTAGAGCCGCGTCGGCGCGAAGAGGTCAACGCCGTCGTAGCCCCATCCGAAGCTGCCGGGAAACTCCGCGACCGGCATCATCTCGACGCACGTGACGCCCAGCCCGGCCAGCTCTTCAAGCTCGCGAGCAGCCGCCGCCCAGGTGCCCTCGCGCGTGAAGGTGCCGATGTGCATCTCGTAGACGACCTGACCTTTGAGTTGCGCGCCCTTCCATTCCGCATCAGTCCAGACAAACTTTGAAGGGTCAACGACGCGCGAGGGGCCGTGCGGCCCTTCGGGTTGAAAGCGCGAGGCGGGGTCGGGATATAAATAGTCTTCGCCGTCGAGGCGGAAGCGGTAGAGCGTGCCGTCGCCCGTCCCGCGGACGTGCGCGCTGAAGTAGCCGCCGTCTTCCTCTTGCAGCTCGGTCGCTAACTCGCGGCCTTCAGTCTCGAAGACGACCTCGACGCGGCGTCGGCGCGGTGCCCACACGCGAAAACGCACGCCGCCATCGGGCGCGACTTCGGCTCCGACGGGCAGCCTCCTCCGCGGGCTCAACATCATTCGCGAACTTCCGTGCCTTCTGTTTGTCGTTTGCTTAATTCTAACGGGGCCGCGCCCCGAAAGGCCAATGGTCGCGGGAAGTCCTCTCGTAAAAATCACGTTTGTCTGGAATTCGTCTGCGGTCGGTGCGCGTCCGTACACGCCCGCGTTGATTCTTCGCGCCGGCTGATTTAAGATTCGAGCAACCCCGCAGCAGTTCATTCCCAGCTCAAGGAGACGCAAGACCGGACTTAGCCCGCCGGCCTTTCAAGCCCGTTAACGCGTGCCGGGAGGTTTGAAGATGTTGTCTCTATCGAAGATGAGGGAGGGCGGCGTCTACCTGCTGCCCGACGGCGAGCGTCTCATCGCGGTCGCGGATCATCGCGGCGGCTTTCTGCTCTACGCGCCGAAGGTCTGGCAGCGCTTCCAGGGCTGGGGGCCTGCCGAGTATGACGTGGTGCCCGAAGGGCGCATCGTTGACTGCGACGCAGACGCCTCGACGCCCTGGAGCGTCCGCGACCTCGTGGACACGGGCGAGACGCGCCGCCCAAGCCCCGCGCCCGCGCCGCGCGCCAGGGATCAGTTCTTCTATTAAGAGCGCCTGACGAAGCCTTGCATCCGCGAAGTCGCACGAGACGGCACGAAATTTTGTGCGCTTCGCTTCGCGTGATCTCATTTTGTGCGCTTCGCGTGATTTCGTGGATTAATCCTGAACTCTGTCTGGCGCTCTCAGGATGAAGGATGAAGTAGTGGCCGCCTGCACTTCTCCTTCTTCACTTCTCCTTCGTCCCCGCTTTCACGCTCACACCCGCCGTCTCGGTTTACGCGCTTGCCAAACCTCACGCTCTTCGGT
>JALZHC010000509.1 GCA_030914105.1 Acidobacteriota bacterium | reverse complement strand
CGATGGGGTCTGGGTTGTCGGGCGCGTAGTCGTCCACCAGGACGTGCGCGCCGGAGAGCGCGCGGAACGTGAGCGGCGTGACGAACTCGCACGCGCGCCTCGTCATCCCGACGCGCACCTCGCAGCCCGCGCGCTGCAAGCCGCGCAGGACTTCCACGGCCTTGTAGGCCGCAATCCCGCCCGACACGCCGAGCGCCACGCGCCTGCCCGCGAACTCAAGCCCCGCACCGCCATCCCGCTCAGACGACATAAAGAGCCTTCCTCACGCGTCGCGAATTTATCACCCGGCCAGCGAGCCGCGCAATTCTTTAATGGGTGCGGAGGCTGCGTTGAGTCTTACTCACTCCAAGCTCTAGAACGAATGAAAGTCGTCCCCAACACTTTCCGGCTCAGACCCCCGCGCCCGTTTGTGCTAAGATTCGGCCGTCCCGAACCCCCAAATCCCGACGAGGCGAGGCCGAGCCGCGACCTGAGTCACGCCGCACGGCGTTGAGGGAAGAGAAGAGCTATGAGAGCGAAAAGGGGCAGACTTATCCTTTTAATCTTCTTGGTGTGTGCGGCGTCGCCGGTCGTCGTCGCGCAGCAGCGCGCGCGCGCGCCGCACGCCGAAGACGCGGAGTTCGGGCCGAACGTGCGCGCCTACCTCGGATACCTGCGCGACGAGCAGGAGGTTGTGGACGACCGCGTGAGCCGGCGCGAAGTAGACCGGCATTACTACCTGCACAACTCGAACCGCATCTACGCGCTCCGCCAGATGGCCCTGCGGCTCGCGCGCGAGAGCAGGAATGATTATCTGCCGGAGCTTGAGGCCGTCTCGCTCCCCGAATTCGAGCAGCTCTTCGACGCGCCCTGGCCGGAGCCTTCGGCTTTGAAGGTCGGCGAGGTGATCGAATACAAGTTGAAATACCTCGGCGCGATCGTCTCAAGGGGCGAGCGCTTCTTCCTCTTCGCGCGCCTCGACCCATACGAGCAGGCGGAGCTGCGCAGGAAGGCCGGCGAGACGAAGCCGCAGACAGACTCTCGCGCCGCGACGACGACACAGCCGGCGCAGACGCCGCAACCCGCGGCGACGCAGACGCCCCAGCCTGCCACTTTGCAGACGCCGCCCGCCGCGACGCAGCAGCCTGCGCCGGTTCAGCACCCGTCGGCGGCGCAACACCCCGCGGCCACGGACTCGCGCGTGCGCCCGCGCCGCGCCAGCGCGCCCTAAAATTTCCTCGCGCGCTAAATTCCTCGCGCGCTCGCGAAGTCAAACGATGCGCCAGCCGACCTTCTTCGACAAAGACAAGCCCGCGCGCGCCGAAGACGACGAGCGCGTCGTGCTCTACGCCCTCGGAGATTTTCAGGCGCGCGGCAAAGTCCTGGCCGGACGCGACCTGCCGCTCGACCGCCTGCGCGGCGCGCTCCGACGCGCTGCCGAAGCCTTCGGCGTCGAAGAACTCGGAGACGAGCAGGCCGCCGCGGCCCTCGGCGCGCTCGGCGCGAGCGTCCGCCGCGTCCCCATCTTCTTCGCCAAACACCCCTTCCGCGTCGTCGTCCCCGTAGAGGTTGCCGAGCGAGCGCGCGAATACTTAAAACAGATGCGGCAGGCCGAAGAGCAATAGTGTTTGCGCGCCGCGGAGCGCGTCTGTTAACATGCGCCGCAAGGTTTCCTCCAACAAAAATTCTTGCCCGAAGCTTCGCCGGGTCGAGGTGTGAGTCGCTTCATGGTTGCTGACAGGGGCCGACGCAGATTCATCGGGACGGCGGGCGCTGCGGCGCTCGCGTCGTGCCTGCCCGCCGCAAACGTCGGGGCGTCTACGCCGTGGCAGAAAGAGAAAGGCGGCGGCCCGCAGAAGAACGCTTCGCTGGGCCGGTTCGGCTTTGTTCTGCACGGCGGCGCGGGGACGATTGAGCGCGGCAAGATGACGCCGGAGCGCGAGAAGGCTTACAGGGATAAGCTGACCGAGGCGCTCGTCGCGGGCTTCGGCGTCCTCAAGGGCGGCGGGCAGTGCCTGGACGCAGTCGTCGCGGCCATCACGCTCCTCGAAGACTCGCCGCTCTTCAACGCGGGCAAGGGCGCTGTCTTCACCAGCGCCGGCACGAACGAGCTGGACTCCTCGATCATGGACGGCAAGACGCTCATGGCCGGCTCGGTCGCAGGGCTCAAGCGGATCAAGAATCCGATCCTGCTCGCGCGTCTGGTGATGGAGCAGTCGCCGCACGTGATGTTGGTCGGCGAGGGCGCGGAGGCGTTCGCCGTCTCGAAGGGCGTCGAGCTGGTTGACCCGAAATACTTCTACACGGAGGAGCGCTGGCAGCAGCTCCAGCGGCAGAAGGAGGCGGAGCGGAACCCGCCGCCGAAAAAGTCGAGACTTGAGAAAGAGGCCCAGCCCTTCGAGGATCACAAGTTCGGGACGGTCGGCGCGGCCTGCCTCGACCAGGCCGGGAACCTGGCCGCGGGGACTTCCACCGGCGGGATTTCCAACAAGAGGTTCGGAAGGGTCGGCGACTCGCCCATCATCGGCGCGGGAACCTACGCCAACAACGAGACCTGCGCCGTCTCCTGCACGGGCGACGGCGAGTTCTTCATCCGCTCGGTCGTCGCCCACGACATCTCGGCGTTGATGCAGTACGGCGGGCGCGCTATCGGGGCGGCGGCGGAGTCGGTGCTCGCGAAGGTCGCGAAAATTGGGGGGACTGGCGGCCTCATCGCCCTCGACCGCCGCGGCAACTTCGCCATGCCCTTTAACACTTCGGGGATGTACCGCGGCTGGGTCGGCTCCGACGGCCAGCCCCACGTGCTTATCTACAGAGATTAGGCCGGGCGGCGAAATCCTTGCCGCGGGTCGGGGCGGGGGAAGCAAAAAAAGGGTTGACAAAAGGGGCCGGTCTGCCGCAAATTGTTGAAAAATCGTTGAATTCACGGAAATGTTTATTGACATGCGAGGCCGTTTCGTGTAAATAAAGCGAGGTCTTTTAAAGCCCACAGTGGCTCTCATGCCTGCTTTTTATGAGACACCGCGCGGGCCGTTTCAGAGACGGGTTGGCGAGATAAATAAAAAACACACGTCTCTCAAAAGAGTCTTTGAGTAAAAGGCTCGCAACGCGCTCTCTAAAAATTGACAGTTTCACCTACGGGAGGAAGAAGTAATGACTAGCAGAACTTGGAGTCGCACGCCCATCACACTGGCCCTAGCGCTCGCCATCCTGTGCACCTACTCGATGGCCGCGCTGGCCTCCCCGCAAGCGGGGCAGGGGCCGACGGGCGACCTGTCGGTGGTCGGTGAGGTTTCCGTCAACGGGACGAGCGCCATCAGCGGCGCTACCGTGTTCTCCGACAGCACCATCACGACGGGGCAGAACTCCAGCGCCGTCGTCAGCCTGGGCAAACTGGGTCGCGTGGAGTTGCTGCCTAACTCCAGCCTCAAGCTCAGCTTCACCGACAAGGGCGTCACCGGCATGCTCCAGGCGGGCCGCGTGCGCTTCTCGTCCTCTTCGGGCGTCGCCGCCAGCGTCACCACGAAGGACGGCGTCGCACTCGCCGACGCCAACCAGGCCAACGTCTTCATGGTTGACGTCGAGTGCGGCAACACGGTCGTCTCCACGCAGTCGGGCCGCGTCGAGCTGCGCGCCGGCAACTCCGTCAAGCAGATCGCCGCCGGCGGACAGGACACCGCGGGCCAGGCCACGCCGGGCACGCGCTGCACGCGCTTCCAGCAGCCGGCCATGCACGGCCTCTCCAGTGGCGCTCTGGCCGCGCTCTTGCTCGCGGCGGGCGGCGCCATCGCGGCGGCCATCATCGCGGCGACGCGCAACAACGACTTTAACTTCGGCGGCACCCCGATCGTCATCAGCCCCTCGCGCTAAGGCGTGAGGCCGCAGGGTTTGACTTCGGTTCGCTCCCGTAAGGCAGCGCCTCGGCAGTTTCGACCC
>JALZHC010000508.1 GCA_030914105.1 Acidobacteriota bacterium | reverse complement strand
TCTTCGCGCGCGCCGGAGTCGCGGAGGTCGCCGTGCCCTACGACATCACGAAGATTTCGCGCCTCGCCGACGACCTTGAGTCCGCATGGCAGCGCATGCTCCTGCTGGCCGACGACGTGAGCCGCGGGCGCGCCGACGCCTTCAGATCGCGCGTGCGCTCGGCTGTCATCAAAGAGGCGAGGCGGGAGATCGAGGAGGCTGGGGCGGGGACGGCCATTCCGCAGTTCAACCAGAACACCCGGCAGAGGCCGCAGCGCATCTAACAGTTTGACCAGGAGGGTTTCGATTTACCCGATGACGCCAGAGACGACCCAGCAGACGCAGCCGGAGACGAACGACTCGCTGCCCTTCCCTTACAACCAGCGCCCCTTCTGCGACTACGAGCCGATCCCGAAGCGCATCCGCTCGATCCGCGTGCTCGTCGTCAACGACCTGCTGCAAGACGAGCGAGACATCTCTGCGGTCGCACGCCGCGAGTGGGGCGAAGCGGCCCCTTCGAAACTCGAACGCGAGCGCCACATCTCTTCGCTCGCCATCGAGAACATCCTCGGCAACATCAGGCACTTGGTCGAGGAGCCTGACGCGCGCGTCGTGCGCCTCGCCGACACGGTCGAGGCCGTCGAGGAGTTCCGCCCGCAAGCCGTCGTCTTAAGCGGCACGCTCTCCGACTTCGACTACTACGACCCGGAAATGCTCCGACGCTTCGGGGGCTGGGTCGTGCGGACTGAGACGCCCGTGCTCGGCATCTGCGGCGGCCACCAGCTCGTCGGCATCTGCTTCGGCGCGCGCTGCGTCACCTTAGACCACCTCGACCCCGCCGAGCGGCGCGAGGGCCGGCAGTTCGAGTACCAATATCACTACGTCCGCGTCCTCGCGCCCGAAGACCCGATCTTCCGCGGCGTCGAAGAGCGTGGCTCTGGCGTCTGGCAGAACGGCGGCGCGAACGCCGGACGCTCGCTGCGCGTCTGGCAGAACCACGGCCTCCAGCTCGACCGCGTGCCCGAAGGCTTCCGACTGCTCGCCGACTCCATACGCTGCCGCAATCAGATGATGGTCAAGCGCGCCGACGGCCAGCTCATCTACACAGTCCAGTTCCACCTGGAGAAGTCCTTTCAAGACTTGACGAGCAATCTCTCGCGCATCAACCCCAACCTCCCGCCCGAAGAACGCAAGCGGCTCCTGCGCGAAGAGGCCAGCAACCGCACACTCTGGGCGCACCCCAACGAGTCGCGCGACGGTCGCCTCCTCTTCGAGAACTTCCTCCGCCTCGCGCTCGAACACGACGTGAGAAGGCAAAAGTAAAAAGGCAAAAGGAAAAAGAGTGGAAGGCAGACAGCGCGCCTCTCATCCTCAACGGTTGATGAGAGCGACGCCTTCCGCAGCCTTCTCTTTTCCCTTTTACCTTTTTACTTCCCTGGCGCGTCGTACCCGAAACTCTTCAACACAGACTGCCCCTCTTCGCCCATCACGAACTCGACGAAGCGCCGCGCCGCCTCCTGATTCTTCGACGCGCGCACGACGGCCAACGCCTGTTCAATCGGCGCGTGCAGTCGCGCGTCAACCTCAATCGCCCTCCCCTCGCCCTCCCGGACGAGCGAGCGCGGGAGCAGCGCGGCGTCGGCGTCTCCCGTCGCGGCCCACTGCCTCGCCTGCGCGACCGACTGCGCGTAGACGACCTTCGGCTCGACCTGCTGCCACACGTTCAGCGCGCGCAGCGACTCGACCGCCGCCTGCCCGTAAGGCGCGACATCCGGCTTGGCGATTGCCACCTTCGACACACGCGCGCCCGCCAACTCTTCGACGCGCTCTAACTGAAGGCCGCTCCCCGCCGGCGTCCACACGACCAGACGCCCGCGCGCGTAGACGGCCCGCGTTCCGTCCGTCAACAGCCCTTTCCGCGCCAGCTCGTCAACGTGGGACGTGTCCGCCGCAGCGTACACGTCGAAGGGCGCACCGTTCTCTATCTGGCGCGCGAGGTCTGCCGTCGCGCCGAAGCTGAGAATGACGCGCACGCCCGTCCGCGAGTTGAAACGGCGGCCCAGCTCACCGAAAGCATCCGTCAGATTTGCCGCCGCGGCAACGATGATCTCGCCTTCCGCCTTCGCGCCGTCGCCCTTCCTCGCGCAACCCTGCGCGGCGATGAGCGCGAGCGAAACGCTCAACGCCGCGAGCCTCAATAACCCGCGGCGCGCGGCGCGCGTCCTCGTCTTCGGCTTCACGTTCATGCCTTCTAAGCTGATTGCCGCCGCGCCGGGCCGGTGCTATCTTCGACGACCGATGAGAGAGATTGACCTTCTCCCGCTCTGGCTCTCGTTGCAGGTCGCCGCGGCCTCGACGCTCTTCGTCGCCGTCGCGGGAGTGGCGCTGGCGTGGCTGCTCGCGCGGAAAAATTTCTTCGGGCGCGAGGCGCTCGACGCCGCCCTCACGCTGCCGCTCGTTCTGCCGCCGACGGTGCTCGGATACTACCTGCTCGTCCTGCTCGGTCGCAACGGCCCCGTCGGTCGCCTCTTCTTCGCTTTAACCGGCGCGCAGCTCGTCTTCACTCTGCGCGGCGCTGTAGTCGTCGCCTCGGTCGGCGCGCTGCCCTTGATGTTGAAGACGGCGCGCGCGGCCTTCGCGAGCGTGGACGTGGAGTTCGAGGACGCGGCGCGCACGCTCGGCAAGTCCGAGTGGCAGGTCTTCCGACGCGTGACCCTGCCGCTGGCCTCGCGCGGCATCGTCGCGGCGTTGATGCTCGCGTTCGCGCGCGCGCTCGGCGACTTCGGCGCGACGTTGATGGTCGCCGGAAACATTCCGGGCCGCACGCAGACCGCGTCAATCGCCATCTACGACGCCGTGCAGGCCGGGCGCGACTCGCAGGCGCTCGCCCTCGTCGCCTGCCTCTCGCTCGCGGCCTTCGCGCTTCTCTACGCCACCAACCGCCTCGCCGCCGCGCGCCTCAAGTGATGCTCAACGCACGCATACGCAAAGCCTTCGCGGCGACCGGCGCAACAGGCTCAGGCGAAGACTCAGAGACCGCCGCACTTGACGGCGACGCGAGCGCTGCCGGGCGCTTCATGCTCGACGTTGAATTCAGCGCGCCGCCCGGTGTGACGATCCTCTTCGGCGCTTCGGGCGCGGGCAAGACCCAAACCTTGAAGGCCATCGCCGGACTAGCCCGGCCAGACGAGGGACTCGTCGCCGTCGGCGGTCAAACGCTCTTCGACTCGTCGCGCGGCGTTGACGTGCCGGTCAGCCGCCGTCGCGTCGGCTACGTCTTCCAGAATCTCGCACTCTTCCCGCACATGTCGGCGCTTGAGAACGTCGAGTTTGCAGTCGGGCGTCTGGAGCGTCGAGAGCGTCGCGCTAAGGCAATGGCGCTGCTCGAACGCTTCAAAGTCGGGCACGCCGCCCGGCGACGCCCGCGCGCGGTCTCCGGCGGCGAGGCGCAGCGCGTCGCGCTCGCGCGCGCACTCGCTTCGGAGCCGCGCCTGCTCCTGCTCGACGAACCGCTTTCGGCGCTCGACGAGGCGACCAAGCTCGACATCATCGCCGACCTGAAGGAGACGAACCGGGCCTTGCGCCTGCCGATACTCTACGTCACTCACAGCCGCGAAGAGGCTCTGAGCCTGGGCGAGCGTGCGCTCGTCTTTGAGCGCGGGCGGGTCGTCGCCGAGGGCGAGCCGCACGAGGTCTTCGGCGCGCCGGTCAAGGCGAGCGTCGCGCGCCTCACAGGCATCGAGAACATCTTCGAGGGCGAGGTCTTGTCGCGCAGCGAAGAGGCGGGGACGATGACGGTCGAGCTGCGCGGCGGGCGTGGCGGCGTCCGCTTTGAGCAGGGCGGCATTCGCGATGAACAGAGCGGCGTTCCTTATGAACAGGGCGGCGCGTGCCGCGTCGAAGTTCCGCTCGGCCGCGCGCGCGGGCGCGCGAGTCTGCGT
>JALZHC010000070.1 GCA_030914105.1 Acidobacteriota bacterium | reverse complement strand
AGCGGGGCCGAAGAGCTGCGCGCGGAGTGGCGCATGGCGGAGCCTTCGCTGCGCTTCGCGCCGGAGAGTTCGGGCGCGGCGTCAACGCTCGTCGCGCGTGCGCCGGGCGAGGCGACCTCGGCCAGGCTGTTGGAGAGCGACGCGGGCATACTCGCGGACGCGGGCGCGTCGGCGGGCGTGTCCGTGCTCGATGACTTGGCGGGCGCGTTGGTGCTTGCGGCCTGCGCCGTCAACGTCTCGGCGGTCGTCGGCGCGGGTTCGGTCGCCGCGGGGAGGCTGGTCGGAACGTTGGTGCTGCCGGTGACAGGCGCGGACGGGAACGAGCCGCAGGTGCCGGTCGCGACCGTGTTGACGGTGCCGAAGACCTGCACGTCGGCAGTCCCGCCGGAGCTGTTCGTGACGGTGTTGTGGGCCGCGATGTAAGTGGCCGCCGAGCCGGTGCCTTCAAGGTTGAAGGTGGCCGGGTTCGACTGCAAGAGGAAGTAGGCCGACTGGCCCGCGCCGTCCGTGAAGCTCTCCGGGTCCCAGGCGCTGTTGCCGGTGACGATGGCGCACATGCTGTTGCTGTTCAGCGCCTCAAGGTCAATCGTGTTGGTCGGGCACGGACGGACGCCGTTGCCGCAACCGGGATCGATGCTCGTGCCCGTGGGCTTGGGCATCGTGTTGTTGATGACTTCGACGTTCGCGCCGCCGGTGCCGGTGACGGCAAAAATTTTGATTCCAGAGCCGTTCGGGATTTCGCGAATCCTGTTGTTATCAATCCTCAACACGCCGTGGGTCGCCCCCTGAATGGCGGCGCGGATGCCGACGCCGCCGCCGCCGGAATCGTTGGTGCCCTGCGTGCCGATGTCGTTGTTCTGAACCTTCGCGGTCAGCGTCGCGCCCGAAGTGGACGTGGTGGCGCTGTCGAGGTTGATGGTGTTGGGGCCGGTGGTGAAAGTGAAAGTGTTGATGTCTGAAGCGTTCGGGCCGCCGATGGTCGTCGTCAGGTGCGAAGCCTGAGACACGTCGCCATCGAAGGCCATATTCTGGTGGCTAAAAGTGTTGCCCGTGACAGTGAAGCTGGTGATGGTCGAAGTGTCCTGCGTCTGCGGTTGCAGCGAGGTCGCCAGGATGTTCGAGAAGGTGCAGCCCGAAACGGTGGCCGCCGTGACGTTCGTCGTCCCCTGCGTAACGAAGAGCAGGCCGTCGTTGCCGACGAGGTTGCCCACGCCGTTGTTCGAGATGGTCGAGTTGGTCAGGTTGAAGGCGGCGAGGTTGGTGTTGTTGTTCGTCAGTTGGATGCCGTTGTGCGGCGCGCCGTTAATCGTCGAGTTCGAGACGGTGACCGTGCCGCTCACGTTGTTGAACTGGATGCCCTCGTCGCCGCTGACGCCCGCCGTGTCGGTGATGATGCTGTTGTTGAGCGTGAAGCCGTTGACGCTTGAGGCGGCGATGCCGTCGGTGCCGCTGTTCTGAATCTTCATGAAGGCGAGCTGGATGCCCGCCGCCCCGCTCAGGAGGATGCCCTCGGCGGTCGTGCTCTGAATCGAGCCGCCCGTGCAGGTCGGCGTCCCGGTCGTGCAGGTGCCGCTGTTGCCGACGACGTGGAAGCTGCCCAGGGTGTTCTGAATGGTGATGCCGTTGGTGGACGAACTGGTGGAGAGGACGTTGGTGAGCGTGATGCCGAGCGTGGCCTTCGAGCCGGAGTTGACGCCGGAGAGGTTGATGGCGCGCTGGAGCGTCGTGTCGACCGTGCCCGTGGTGATGTTAATCGTGCCGGTGGTGCTTGAGGCGACGATGCCCTGCGCGCCGGTCGTGAAGATGCTCACGGTGCCGAGGCTGAACGTGCCCGACCCGCCCGCGATGGTCACGGCCTGGTTGACCATACGCGACCCCGAAGTGCCGAGCGTCAGCTTGGCGAAGCTGACGTTGCCGGCGGCGGCGTTGATGTTTATGCCCGTGCTTGTTGACCCGCCCGTCACGCCGTTGGTCGAGTCGGTGAAGCTGATTGAGCCGCCCGTCGTGGTGTCGACGTTGACGACGCGCTGGTTCAGTGTGTTCTGCGTGATCGTCCCGGCGTAGGTGACGGTCGGGTTGCCAGGCGTGGTCGCGACGTTGAAGGCCGTGCCGGAGGGGCTGGTGATGGTCGAGTTGGCGGAGAAGCTGAACGTGCCCGCACAGCCGTTGTTGATGTCAACGTGCGAGTTGCCGCCGTTAAGCGTGTTGGTGCCGTTGAAGTTCACCGTGCCGTCGGCGTTGTTGAGGTTGATGCCGGTTCCGTTGCTGCTCGTCGAGCTGAGCGTGCCGGTCTGGAAGGTGATCGTCCCGCTCGCCTGGCCCGTGATGTCAACGAGCAGCCCCGTGCTCGTCCCGCTCTTGGTGATGTTGCCGCTGTAGGTGACGCCGGGCGTGCTGCCGTTGACCGTGAAGCCGGTGCCGGTCGGGTTCGTGATGGAGGTGTTGGAGTTGAAGCTGAAAGTGCCGCCCGAGCCGCCGGTGATGTCAACGCCCGCGTCGCCGCCGTTGAGCGTCGTCGTGCCGCTGAAGTTGTAGGTGCCGTCGGCGTTGTCGAACTGGAGGCCGGTGCCGCTGGTCGCGCTGATGGTGCCGGTGTTGAAGGTGATGGTGCCGGAGGCGTGGCCGTTGAAGACCTTGACCGCCGCCGCGTTGGCGGCCTGCGTGACGTTGCCGCTGTAGGTGAAGGCGACGGTGCCGCCGTTCACGTTGAAGGTCGGGGCGCCGGCGTTGCCGGTGAGCGTGCCGCCGCTGACCGACATGTTGCCGGTGACGCTCGTCAACGTGATGCCGGAGACGCCGCCGCCCGAGGCGGACGCGCTCGCGAGCGTCGAGCCGTTGGCGAAGGCGATGCCGGTGGCATCAATGGCCGAGCCGCCCGTGGCGCTGATGGTGCCGCCGCTGGTCGAGACGGTGCCGCCCGTGCTGTTGGCGAAGAGGGCGGTGCCGCTTGAGGTCGTAATCGAGAGCGAGTTGAAGTTGAAGGTCTTGCCCGTGTTCGTGCCGGTGATGCTGACGCCCGTGCCGGCGGTCGCGGACTTGTCAATGCTCACGCCGCCGCCGAAGGTGATGTTGGCGTTCGAGCCGCTGATGTCTACGCCCGTGCTGCCGGGGTGCGTGATGGTCGTCGCGCCGGTGACGCTGACGGCTCCGCCGCCGGTGGCGTGCAGGAAGCCCACGCCGCTGTTGTTCGAGACGGAGAGCGAGGCGAAGGTGATTGAATGGCCGGTGTTGTTATTGTTCTGGAGGCTGACGCCGTCGCTGCCGCCCGTGCCCGCGGAGGCCGTGCCGATGGTCGTCGCGCCGAAGGTGATGTCGCTCGTAGTCGTGCCTATCTTAATGCCTTCGTTCGTCGTAGAGCTAACGCCGGTCGTGCCGAAGTTGGCCGTCAGGGTGCAGCCGGAGAGGTTGATGCCCTGCGCGCCGGAGCTTTGGACGGTCGTCCCGTTGGTGGCAGTCAGCGTGCCGGCGACGGTGCTCAGGTTGATGCCCGGCTTGGTGTTGGCGCTGGACGTAGTAGTGATGCTGTCGAAGGTGGCGGCGAGCGTGCCGTTGGTCAGGTCTAGCGCCTGGCCCGTGCCGCTCAAGGTCGTGTTGGCGACCGTGAAGGTGCCGAAGCCGCTGCCGAAAATTTTAGCGCCCGTCGTGTTGGTGATGGTGAAGCCCTTGACGGTGTTGCCGACGGTGTTGCCGGAGGCGAGCGTGATGGAGTTGGTGGCGGGGGCGGTCGTGCCGATAGTGGTGTTGGTGCTGGCCGTGTTGATGGTGATGCCGCTGACGACCAGCGTCGCGCCGCTGCCGTAGAGCTTCTGGTCGGCGAGCAGCGTCATGTTGCCGTCGTAGGTGCCCGTGTTTTTGACGAAGAAAGTGTCGCCCGCCACGTCGGGGCCGGTCGCGCCCGTGACCTGCGAGAAAGTCTTGAAGGGGTGGATGTCGCTGCCGTCGGTCGCGCCGTTGTTGGTCACGTCGAGGTACCAGACGACCGAGCCGACGGAGATGCTCACCTTGCCCGTGCCGGTCAGGCCGTCGCCGTCCGTCACGGTGTAGGTGAAGGTATCGGTCACGTCGTGGTGGCCGACCGCGGGGGTGTAGGTGAAGGTGCCGTCGGCGTTGATGTCCACCGCGCCGCCGTCGGTCGTCGAGCCGCCCGTGACGACCGTGACCAAGAGGTTGGCGTCGGGCGTCACGCCGTCGAGGTCGTGGACGCCGCTCAGGAGGCCGCTGGCGGCGTCCGTTACTTTGACCTGCGTGTTGCCGGCGGTGTTGTAGCTGTGGGCGATGGCGA
Source organism: Acidobacteriota bacterium (assembly GCA_030914105.1). Taxonomy (GTDB): domain Bacteria; phylum Acidobacteriota; class Blastocatellia; order Pyrinomonadales; family Pyrinomonadaceae; genus QHXN01. The sequence continues at coordinate 5,849 of JALZHC010000070.1, read as the reverse complement.
GCGGGCCTGCGAGGACGTTGCCCGTGATGGCCGTGTGCGTGTCGACGGTGTCGCTGAACTGGACGGTGGTGGCGTCGGCCGTGCCCGTCGCGTTCGAGATGTTGGCGGTGTAGTTGATGGTGCCGCCGGGCGCGACCGAAGAGGCCAGCGCGACGCCGTCGTCGAGCGTGGCCGTCACGTTCGGCGCGTTCAAGACGAGGGCCGGCGCGGCGAGCGGGGCCGGCGCAGGCTGGGCCGCCGGCGCTTCGCCCGAAGGCGGTGCGGGAGCCTCGGACTTCGCAGTCGCCGTGGATTTCGCCGTCACCGTCGGCGGCGCGGCAGAGTTCGGGCGCGCGGCTGCCAGGGCCAGGGGCGCGACCTGACCGGCGAGCATGAGGTAAGAGAGGAGGGCTGCGACGAACGTCCTGAGATTACGACGGCTGCGAATAGGGGTTACGACTTTCATAAGTCTCCTTGGGGTCGGCTCGAATTGAACGGGCGCTTGATGAGGAGAAAGGGATAGCGGGGACGACGGCTCGCCCCGGTAAATCACGTCGGTCTGTGGCAGCATGCGCGGGGCGGGCCGTAGCAGCGGCGCGCCCCGGCGCACGGTTCAAAAGCTCAAACAACTTCTTCAAGTCCTTGGCGGGAAGACGCTCTGCAAGTTTAAGTCCTCGGCGGGAAGACGCCCTGGAGGGCGATGCAGAAGCTCAGCGTCAGGTACGGCTGCATGTTGTTGTGCGGCTGGTCGCCGCCAGCCGGCGCCAGCGCAGTGTCGGCCATCGCGACGAGCGGTGCGCCCGCGGGCGGCAGGTAGGGCGTGAACCCTGTAGCGCCGCGCGCGATGGTGTTGGCGACGGGCGTGGCCTGGTTGCCCGCCTGCGTCGTCGCCATCAGGGTGTGGGTGTGCGAGGGAATCTCGGACTCCAGCAGCGAGACGGTCTCGGAGCCGCCCGTCTCGCCCAGGTCGTGGAGCGAGAGTCCCGGCCCCTGGCCCGGATGCATGGGCGCGTTGCCCTGCAGGTTGGGCAGGGCGAAGTTCGACTTGCCGTCGCCACCGTAGGTGGTTCCGAGCAAGCTGAAGAGCGCCGTGTTCTGCGAGAGCGGCAGAAGCTGCCCGTCACAAAAGGCCCAGCCTTTCGGCGCGAAGTTGAAGGGAAAGATTCTGATCTCGGCGACAAAGGGGTCTGCCATGAAAGTTCTCCTTATCCTTTCACATGAGAAAACCCAAACAACGAAACGTTAGACTTCGGCGGCGGCCTGTTCCTTAGCGCCTCTCTTTAGGTCTGACTCGGAAAAATCCCGAACAGAGAGATGATGAAGTCCAGGCACAGGTAAGGCTGGAAGTTGTTGTGCGGCTGGCTGCCGCCGACCGACGAGACCGACTGCGGGGCCATCGCCACCGTCGCCGGGATAACGTTATAAGGGAAGACCGCCGTCGCCTCGCACAGGACGTTGCTGTTCGGGTTGGCGTCGTTGGCAAGGCTGCTCGAAGCGAGCATCGGGTGCGTGTGCGCCGGTATCTGCGACACGGTCAGCGTCACGGTCTCCACGCCGCCCGTCTCGGCCAGCGTGAAGCCGTTGCCGAAGTGGAGCGGGATGCGCCCGCGCAGGTCTGGCAGACCGAAAGTGCTCTGCCCGTCGCCGCCGTAGGTCGTGCCGATCAGGTTGAAGAGCGTCTCGTTCTCGGAGATCGGCAGCAACTGCCCCTCACAGAACATCCAGCCGGCGGGCGCGAAGTTGCCCGCGAAGATTCTGATTTCGCCGACGTATGGTTGTGCCATCTTTAATCTCCTTAGGTCTGGGAGGGGAAGATTCCCTGCAAGGCGATCGAGAAGTTGAGAACCAGGAACGGCTGCATGTTCAGGTGCGCCTGGCTCCCGCCAACGTTGGCAATCGTGCTGGCGTTCATGGCCGCCAAATTCTGCGGTGCGATGTAGATTTGCGTGACGGAACGGGCCAGGAGGTCGCCTGTGGGCAGTTGTGCGGTGCCGTTGTTGCTCGTGCCGCTGAGAACGTGCGTGTGCGTCGGAATCTCGGAGATGGAGAGCGTGTGCGCCTGCTCGCCGCCGCGCTCGCCGAGCGTGTGGCCGCTGCCCATGTGGATGGGCGTGCGGCTTTGCAGGTTGGGCAGGGCGAAGTTGACGCGCCCGTCGCCGCCGTAGGTTGTGCCGAGCAGGCTGAAGAGCGCCTGATTCTGGTTGATGGGGAGTAGCTGGCCGTCGCACAAGGCCCAGCCTTTGGGGGCGAAGCCGAAGCTAAAGATTCTGATCTCACTCAGGAACGGTTCTGCCATAGTTCACTCCTTCGAGTGTGTGCTCAGAAGAACTTTGTCAAAAGGCTTTGACGAGGTGGCGCGATTCCGGCGCGGTTGCCGGGCAAGTGCTTGAAACCGGACAGAGAGCGAAAGTCGAAAAGCTGGGGAGACGGACTTAAGTGCGCCCAGGGTGTTTTCGGAAAAAGTGTTGTCGTCTGGAGTCCTTCAACCGCGAGAGACCTTAAAAGCGTCCGGGATGCGGAGCGGGGTAGATTTTAAACCGAGTGTATAAGATTTTGCAAGAACAAGATTTATTGCCGAAGCTATTGTCAGCCGCGGCCCTCCTAACATACACTACGCAGAGGCTGGAGACGAAGGGAGTCTCCTGGCCGCCTACCCCAAGGGTCAATTCTCTAGGAGCATCTATCGGAATGCCTGTTACACGCAGAAAGTTTCTGAAGTCTGGGGCGACCGCTGTCTTTGCGGCGGGACTCGTCTTCCGGACGGGCGCGGTCGCCTTCGGCCAGGACGGGAAGCGCCCGGACACGGCCAACGGCTTCAAAATCCCCTACGAGGCGCAGCAGAACCCCGTCTTTTACTACACGCGGGCGACTTTTGAGCCCTACATCGGCGGCGTCTTCCAGACGCGCGGCCTCGGCGGCGGCACGGTCGAGCTGACGCTGGTCGCCGTCCACGACTGGAACCCGAAGGCGACCGTCAAGACCCGTCGCGGCGTCGCCGCCGAGTCGCTCCGCACGGACTGCTTCTCGCTTCTGTTCCGCGCCTCGGGCCCGCTGCCCGAGCTGACGACCATCTACCGGCTGGAGCACGGCGCGCTCGGCTCGTTCGACCTGTTCATGACGGCGTCGAAGGGGCCGCACGGGGAGCTGTTCTACGAGGCCGTCATCAACCACTTGACCCAGTAGCCGCACGCCTGGTTTAAATCCGCCTCACAGCAGCATCGCACGGAAGGCCGAGCCGGTCGAAGCCGACCGACGCCGCGCTCGCCGGAGTGTGTGCGCACCGCGCCGAGGAGGCCGAGGGGCCTTCGCGGCGCGGCGTCGGCGCACGAGATGATGCGGCGTCGGTTTCGGTATGATTTCGGCGGCGGAAGGAGAAGCTCTGGCGGATGGAGATTCTGCCGAGGGAGTTCGAGCTGGCCGGCGGGCGCAAGCTATCTTTGCGCGCGGTCGCGCCCGAAGACGAAGAGTTTCTGCTCGGCGTCTACGCCAGCACGCGCGAGGATGAGCTGTCGCAGGTCGAGTGGGGCGAAGGGCAGAAGGAAAACTTCCTGCGCGGGCAGTTCGAGGCGCAGCGCGGTCAGTACCAGACGCGCTTCCCCGACGCCGAGTACGACGTGATTCTGCTCGACGGCCAGCCCGCGGGCCGCATCTGGGTCGGGCGGACGCCGGAGCAGATCCGCCTGCTCGACATCGCGCTGCTGCCTGCGGCGCAGAACAAAGGCGTCGGCACCGCCCTGCTGCGCGCGCTCATCGAAGAGGCGCGCGCGTCGCGGAAGAAGCTGCGCCACATGGTCTTCGTCCTCAACCCCGACGCCACGCGCTTCTACGAGCGGCTCGGCTTCGTCCCCATCGAAGAGTTCGGCGCATACGTCCACATGGAGTGGCGTCCGCGGAGTGATGAGTGATAAGTGATAAGAGAAAATGGTTCTGTCTTATCACTCATCACTCATTACTCCTAAAGAAGTTGAAGACCGACTCGTATCGGAAGCCCTGCTCGTCGCGCTTGACGGGCACGATGAAGATGTCGAGCGTGCCCATCCGCTCGTGTTCGAGCGAGTAGGTGCCCTGCGGGATGAAGATGTCCGCGGGGCCTCGGAAGAAGAGCGAGAAGCGCTCCATGCCGTGCTGCTCGTTCTCGCCCGGCTCGTAGCTCTTGACCTCGACCAACTCCAGCTCGACCGGCCTCGGCGCTTCCGCGCGGACGCGGAACTTCGTGTTCAGGTTCTCTCGGAATGACTCTTCACTCGTCTTCGCGGGCATCGTCTTTAAACTCCGGGTGGAAGGGTGGCAGTAGCCCGTGCAAGATAACACGGGCCGCAACGAAACGCAGAAGTCCGCAACGTTGAGCGGAAAGGGTTCTGGGTTTTAGGTACTGGGTGCTGGCTTTCTCTTTCACCAACACCCAGCACCTAGTACCCAGAACCCTTCTTAGCTCATCCTTCATCGTCGCGGACTCCTGACTTTAGTTCGGCCTTCAGCTTTCCGACTTCTAAATTCGGTTCAGGGTTCATCGTTGCGGACTTCCGACTTCCCGTCAGAAGCCCTGCGAGCACAAACGCCGGCCCGGCGGCGAGCAGCCACATCATCGCGCCGAGGCCGAACCGCTCGGCGAACGCGCCGAGCGCGAGCGGGAAGAGCGTGCCCAGCATGCCGGAGACGTTACCCAGGGTCAGCGCCGTGCCGCTGCGACCGGGCAGCTCCGCGTAGAGCTGCGCCTTGAGTATCGCGTAGCCGCCCGCGTTCGCCACGCCCAACGCCAGGAGCAGCGCGACCTTCGACGCGAACCCCTGTGCCAGCAGAAAGGCCGGGAAGAGCACGAGCACGAACGTCGTGCTCACGCGCAGGTAGCTCAGGCCGCCCGTCCGCCTCAGCATCCAGAGCAACAGAAGCTCGCCCGGCAGGGATGCACACGTCCAGACGACCACGACCAGCGCCGCGCGCGACGCGCTGGTGCCCGTCACGTCCACGAAGTAGAGCGCGAGGAAGCCGCGCAGAACGTCCCACGTGAAGTCGCCCGCCTGCAAGAGCAGGAGCCAGCGCAGCACCTCGCGCCTTCGGAGCGCGCGCATGGCCTCGCGCACCGCCTCTGCGAACTGAGCCGCCTTGCGCCGGCCCTCTCCAGCCGCGGGCGCGGGGAAGGGGAAGCGCCGCGCGGCGAAGACGAGCAGGAGCGCGAGCGCGCCCGCCGCGTAGAAAGGGGAGCGCCAGCCCCGGCCCAGGGCCAGCGACGCGCTCAACGCCGCCGGGCCGAGCGCGTTCCCAAGCGTGCCGAACAGAGTCCAGCGCACCATGTTCTGCTCGCGCCGTCCGGGCGCGGCATCCATCAGCGTCGCCTGCGAGAGTCCGACGAACACGCCCGTCGCAGGGTTGAAGATGATCGTCGCCAGAAGCAGAGCCGTGAAGCTCTGGCTCGCGCCGACGAGCGCCGCGGCCAGCGCGAACGCGACGCCGCCCCCGAGGACGAGCGCGCGGCGGTGCCACACGTCGCCGAGTATGCCGAAGGCAGGCTCAAGCAGGTTGCCGACGACGCCCGGCACGCTCAGGATGACGCCGACCTGCGTGTAAGACATGCGCAGGTCGTCGCGTATGAGCGGCCAAGCCGCCTCGCGCACGCCGAACACAAGCTCGTCCATGAACTCGACGAGCAGCAGCGTGAAGACGAAGAAGACGAGACTTTGCCGCGCCGCGTCGCGCGCGGGCGACGCGCCGGCGGTTTCCGGTGCGGAAGACATGAAGGGCGATTCTCCTTTCCTCTTAAAGCGCAGAACGTTTTCTCTTCAGGTGAGCGCGAAAACGTCCCCGCGAGGCGGAGGAATCACCGAGCGCGCGAGCGCCAGACGCAAACGTCGCGGCACGCGCGCATAGATACG
>JALZHC010000507.1 GCA_030914105.1 Acidobacteriota bacterium | reverse complement strand
AGTTAAAAGCTTTGGCCTTCAACTTTGAACCTTGAGCTTGGAACCTGGAACTTCCTTCATCATTTCGCGCACGCGTCGCAAGTCGTCTTCCGTGTCCACGCCGACGGAGGGCGAGGCCGCTTCGACGACGCGGATCGAGTGGCCGCGTTCGAGGATGCGGAGCTGCTCAAGCGACTCGGCGCGTTCGAGCGCGGTCTGGGGCCAGCGCGCGAACTCCAGCAGGAAGGCGCGACTGTAGACGTAAAGCCCCGTGTGCTTCCGAAACGTCGCGAGCAGCGCCGGCTCGACTTCGAGCGCGGCGGCCAGAGAGCCGTAGCGGCGCGCGGCCTCGCGCGGGTAAGGCACGGGCGAGCGCGAGAAGTAGAGCGCTCGCCCGCGCTCGTCCGAGACCACTTTCACCACGTCGCTGCTCAGAACGTCCGACGCGCTCTCGATCTCTTCGCAGGTCGTCGCCGCCACGCAGTCTTCCGCTTCGAGCAGTGCCCCGACCGCGCGCTCGATTGTCTCCGGCGAGATGAGCGGCTCGTCGCCCTGCACGTTGACGATGACCTCGGCCTCAATCTGCGCGGCGGCCTCGGCCAGACGGTCGCTGCCAGAGGCGTGATGTGGGCTTGTCAAAAGGGCTTCGTGGCCCGCTTCGCGGACGGCCTTGAGAATCCGCTCGTCGTCCGTGGCGACGACGGCGCGCGAGACCGACGCGGCCTTGAGCGCGCGCTCGACGACGTGCAAGACCATCGCGCGGCCCTGTATCTCAAGAAGTGGCTTGCCCGGCAGACGGCTCGAAGAGTAGCGCGCGGGGATGATGGCGACGACCGTGGGGTTGCGGCTGGGCAGGCCCGTGTGATTCACGGGATTACAAAATAACCCAAAGCAGTGATAAGTGACAAGTGATAAGTGATGAGACCGTCTCTCCCCGGCCCGAAAACAGGCATTAACCGTTCTCGCCGCGCCAGTAAGCTCTGGTTTCTACTTATCACTCATCACTTGTCACTCATCACTTCGGTGGGCTACCATGCCGCCATCCGTTCAGACCGATGGTCGCGCCGTCACACACAAAGTTTTCGGGCAGAGGTTCGACGCCGCTCGTGGCCGCCGAGAGCATCCTCGACCTCGTCGGGCGCACGCCGCTGCTGCATCTCGCGCGGTTCGCGCCGCCGCCGTTGGCCGAACTCTATGCGAAGCTCGAATACATGAATCCGGGCGGCTCGGTCAAAGACCGCGCGGCGCTCGGCATGATTCTGGACGCGGAGCGGCGCGGCGTCTTGAAGCCGGGCGCGACCGTCATCGAGCCGACCGCGGGAAACACCGGCATCGGGTTGGCGCTCGTCGGCGTCGCGCGCGGCTACCGGGTTATTCTGTGCGTGCCCGAAGGCTACTCGCGCGAGAAGATGAAGATCATGGAGGCGCTGGGCGGGCAGATCGAGTACGTGCCGGCGGAAGAAGGCATGGAGGGGGCTGTGCGACGCGCGCGCGAGTTGGCCGCCGAGACGACGGGCAGCTTCATCCCGCAGCAGTTCGAGAACCCTGCCAACCCTTGCTTCCACGAGGAGACGACCGCGCGCGAGATAGTCGAGCAGTTGGAAGGGCGCGTTGACGCGGTTGTCCTGGGGTGCGGCTCCGCAGGCACTTTCACGGGCATCACGCGCGCCATCAAGAAGGTTAACCCGGATGTCTTCTGCGCGCTTGTCGAGCCGGAAGGCTCTATCCTGGGCGGCGGCCCGCCCGGCTTCTACCGGCTCGAAGGCATCGGCCAGCGCGAGTTCATCCCGCCGAACCTCGACGCGGAAGCGGCGGATGAAATCATCGCCGTCTCCGACGCCGAAGCCTTCGCAACCGTCCGCGAACTCGCGCGCACCGAAGGCGTCCTCGGCGGCGGCTCGACCGGCGCTGCGGCAGCAGCAGCCAGAAAAGTCGCCGAGCGTCTCGGCACAGGCAAGCGCGTCGTCACGCTCTTCCCCGACGGCGCGGAGCGTTACATGAGCCAGGGAATCTTTGACTGAGTGATAAGTGATGAGTGATAAGTGATAAGAGACTGCGGCAGGAATTTCTCATCACTTATCACTTATCACTCTGGATTGAATTATGGGATTCGCAACCACGGCCATTCACGCGGGCAATGAGCCTGACCCGGCGACGGGCGCGGTGACGGTGCCGATTTATCAAACGTCAACTTACGCGCAGGAGGGCTTGGGCAAGCACAAGGGTTTCGAGTACGCGCGCACGCAGAACCCGACGCGGCTCGCCGTCGAGCGCAACATCGCGGCCCTCGAAGGCGCGCGCTTTGGTTACGCCTTCGCTTCGGGGATGGCGGCGATTGACGCGACGCTGAGGCTTGTGAAGGCGGGCGAGCACGTCGTCGTCTCGGACAACACCTACGGCGGCACGTTCCGCCTGTTCAGCCGCGTGCTGGCCGGCTACGGCATCGAGTTCTCTTACGTTGATACGACCGACGCGCTGAACGTCGAGGCCACCATCAAAGAGAATACAAAGATGGTCTTTGTCGAGACGCCCACGAACCCCGTGATGATGGTCACTGACCTGAAGGCCGTCTCGGACATGGCGCATGCTGCGGGCGCGCGCGTCGTCTGCGACAACACGTTCATGTCGCCTTACCTTCAGAGGCCGATTGAGTTCGGCGTGGACATCGTCGTCCACTCGACGACGAAGTACCTGAACGGCCACTCGGACAGCGTCGGCGGCGTGGTCGTGTTGAATGACGAGAAGGACGCGGAGTGGCTCGCCTTCATTCAGAACAGCGCCGGCGCGATCCTCTCGCCCTTCGACTCCTGGCTCGTCCTGCGCGGCACGAAGACGCTCGCCGTGCGCATGGAGCAGCACGACGCGACGGGCCGACGGGTCGCGGCCTTCCTCGAAGAGCACCCGAAAGTCCAGAAGCTTTACTATCCCGGCTCGCTCTCGCACCGCCAGCACGATCTGGCGAAGCGGCAGCAGAAGGGCTTCGGCGGGATGGTCGCCTTCGACACGGGGTCGCTGGAAAACGCGCGCACTGTGCTAGAATCCGTCCGCCTCTGCACGCTGGCGGAGAGTCTCGGCGGCGTCGAGACTTTGATTTCACACCCGGCGACGATGACCCACGCGTCCGTGCTCCCGGAGACGCGCGCACGCCTCGGCATCACCGACGGACTGGTGCGCATCTCGGTCGGCCTCGAAGACGCCGAAGACATCATCGCCGACCTCGACCAGGCGCTTGGAAAGATTAAGTGATAAGTGATGAGTGAGAAGTGATAAGATTGCGACCGCAGTTTCTTATCACTTATCACTTATCACTTATCACTCGTCACATATGCACGTAGAGCTATTCGCCAAGACCCACGTCGGTCGCGTCCGCTCCGGCAACGAGGACAATTTCCTCGTGCTCGACCTCTCCACGTCGAAGGCTTGGACGGGTTCCGACGGCGACACGCCGCCCGAAGAGATGCGCCGCTTCGAGGTCGGCGACGAAGGTCTCGTCCTCGTCGTCTCGGACGGGATGGGAGGCGCGCTCGCCGGCGACGTGGCGAGCCGCATGGCGGTCGAGACGGTGCGCGACATGTTGACGGGCGGCGAAGAGGAGGAGGGCGAGGGCGAGACGATCTGCGGCCCCGACGCCCCGCTCGTCGAGTGTCTGAAGAACGCGACCGACTACGCGAACTTCGCCATCCACCGCAAGAGCCAGGAAGACCCGCGCTGCTCCGGCATGGGCGCGACGCTCACGGCAGCCGCCATCACCGCCGACGGCGTGAGCCTGCTTCAGGTCGGCGACAGCCGCGGCTACATCCTGCGCGGCGACCACATCAAGCTCGCCACCAAAGACCAGTCGCTCGTCCAGCAGCTCGTCGACGTGGGCCAGATCAGCGAGGAAGAGGCCGAGACGCACATGTTCCGCAACGTCATCCTCCAGGCCCTCGGCGCGCAGCCCGA
>JALZHC010000506.1 GCA_030914105.1 Acidobacteriota bacterium | reverse complement strand
GCGCGTGAACTGGTAGGTCGCGCGCAGCGAGTAGATTTGGTCGTCGAAGGCGACGAGATGAGTGTCGTCGCGCACCAGACGGTTCTTCAGGTAGTTGAGCGAGATGCGGAGCGCGTTGGTCGGCTGATAGAAGGCGCTGCCCGTGATGTCGAGAAGTTTGCCCGCGCCCGGATCGAGCGGCGCATCCGGGTCGGCGAGCGCGGCGGGGCTGACGCGCGGGAACTTGGGGCCGCCGCCGAAGTCGAAGTCGAAAGAGCCGAGCCGGTAGGCGACCTTGATGCTCCCGCCGTAAGTCTTGCTCGGCTGCGTCTCGAAGAAGGCGACGAAGTGATTCTTGTCCGTCCCGCGCTCGCCCGCGCCGAAGAAGGTGCCGGCCTGCGTCGAGGTGCGGACGGGGCCGAACTCCTCCTCGTAGAGTTTTTCGTGGCCGCGCCGGTATGCGACCCAGAAGTCCGTGTTGTGTTGCAGAAACCAATAGACTGTCGAGTCGGCGTCCCAGAGTTGCAGACGACCGCGGAAATCATATTCGATGTGGCTGTAAGAGGTGTACTGCCACTGAACCAGACGCGCCTTCTGCTTCGGGTCTGTCGAGTAGCGGAAGGCAAAGTAGTCGTAGTTGTTGTCGGTTCGCTCGGTGAAGCCGACATCCGCGCGGTAGTCGCGCGTTCGCCCTTCGACGCCGAGCGTCCAGCCGAAGTTGCGGCCCGTCACGTCGTAGGTGGAAGAGTAGGCGAGGCCGTTGCCCGTGCGGAAGAGGTCGCGGGCCGCGCGCGGGTCGAAGAAGCAGCGGCGCGAGGTTGTGCCGACGAGCTGAAAATCGTAGGTCGTGATTTTGTTGACGCGAAAGTGGCCGTCTACTCCTGCGAGCTGGTTCGTCCGCTCAAGCGACTTCTCGGCGAGACAGGGGTCTGCGGTCGTCAGGTCGTAAACGGTCAGGGGCTTTTTGTCCGCTTTGAAGTTGTAGCTTGTGGCGATGACGCCGAGGTTAGAGTCCGTGCCCACGTCGCGCTTGAGGCGGAGGACGAAGACCGAGGCGTTGCGGTCGAGGAAATGAAAGTTTGCAGGGTCGAGACGGTCGTCGCCCGCGAAATCGCCCGGCCCGTTGTCTGAAGCGTAGAGCAGTCCGAAGCTGTTCCGGCCCCGCTTGCCCGTGAGCTTGGCGGCAAAGTCCGGGTCGACGATGGCGCGCGTGTGAACAGCCGTCAGGGGCGTGCGGAAGATTTCGATGCCTTCGAGGAAGAAGGGTCGCTTTTCGGGGAAGAAGATGGGAAAGCGTTTGTTCGTCGTGACGACGAGCTGGTCGGCTTCGACCTGCGCGAAGTCAGGGTTGACGGCGAGGTCGAGCGTGACCGTGGGCGTGAGGGAGAACTTGGCGTTGAGGCCGGGGTCGGGTTTGAGAGGCTCGTTGACGAAGCGGCCAGGGTCAAAGAGGCCCGGCGTGTTCTGCAAGAGCGCGGGCGGGACGGATGAGACGCGCTTGCCCGTCTCGGAGATGGTGAGGCTGGGGATGAGTTCGAGCGTGCGCTCGGTCGAGATGCCTTCGAGGCCGGTGATGTGGCCGGACTGGCCGAGCAGGCTGGAGTCGCTGCGCGAGATGGGCATCCACGAGTCCTGCTCGCCGTTCAGACGCTCGATGCGGCGGAAGACCTGCACGCCCCAGAGCTTGCCGCGGCCCGCCTCGTAGCGCAGAGACTTGAAAGGGATGGCCACCTCGACCGTGTAGCCTTCGCGCGTGAGCGTGCCTTTAGACTCCATGACGATGTCCACGCTGAAGTCTACGTTAACGCCTTCCGTGCGAACGCCGTCCTGCTGTATGCCGAGCGGGTTAAAGACCAGCACGTAGGAGCGGCGCTTGTCGTTGAAGGTGTCGAGGAGTATGCGGACGGTGTCGTCGGTGAAGAGCACGCCGTCGCGCTTGGCGATTGTGGCGCGCACCTTCGCGGGGTCGTCGAAACAGCGAAAAGCTATGTAGAGAGTCCGCGAGTCGTAGCCGAGCAGAGTCTCGGTCGGGTAAGAGGGCTTGGTGTTGTCGCCGGGGTTTGTCTGATAGAAGTCTTTGAGGACTGCCGCCGTCTTCCACACTTCCTCATCGAGCACGCCGTCAATCAACGGCGGCTTCTCGAAGCGTGGGACGCGCACGGGCCGGCTCTTCTCCGGCGGGAGACGCACGGCGGCCTTCGCGGAGAGTCCCGAAGACGCCTGCGCCTGCGTATCATTCGGCGCGGATGCCTGCGCCCGCGCGGATTGGGCTGCGAGGAAGAAAAGGGCGAGCGCGCAAAACAGCCGGAGGCCGGGCGCGCGCGACGAACGCGCCGCCTTGCCTGATAGATTTATAGCCCTTGTCACTTGAGTGTGGAGTGAAGCGGAGTTCAACGCCGCAGGCGCAGAGGCGCGGAGGAAGCGCAGAGGCTTGTGCTTTAAACTCAAAGTTGAGAGTTGAAGACTTGCCTTCCTCTGCGCCCCCTCTGCGAACTCTGCGCCTCTGCGTTGAGTCCAACCCGCTCCGCGCTCAATTGATAATTGATTTAGTTCCGATACGCTCTGCAAAACAGACCTCGCCGTCTCAGGCCACACACTCTGCGGCCCGTCGCTTCCGACTCGTTTGTCCGTTCAGCGCGCCGATTCGTCGAGACATTTCGGCGTGCCGTCCGGCTTCTGTTTAGGGGGGTGAAATCTCCTCGGACGCCCTGCGCTGCCTGCGCGTCGCTTCACATGCGACCGCGCAGGGACTTGTAGACGTTGCCGGCAATCCGTGCGGCCACAGAGCCGCTCTCGCCCGCGCCGCTCGTGAGCACGACGACGGCGAGGCGCGGGTCGTCCGACGGCGCGTAAGAGGCGAACAGCCCCAGGCCGTCGCCCTTGCCCGCGAGCGTCCCGGTCTTGCCGGCTATTTTCAGCGACGGGTCTCCTATCCGGCTGGCCGTGCCGCGCTCGACCGCCGCGAGCATCCCCGGAATGATCTGCGCGAATGTGGCCGGGGCGATGTCGACGCGGCGGCGAGTCTGCGGAGAGAACCCTGCGGCCTCTCCGGGCGTGCGCGCGACTCTGGGCACGACGAGCGTGCCGCCGTTGGCGACGGCAGAGACGAGCACGGCGAGCTGGATGGGTGTGACCTCGACGCCGTCGCCTAAGCCGAGGCGCGCGGCACTCGCGACCGAACGCGCCGCGGGCAGACGTCCCGCCGTCTCGCCTTCATAGTTGATCCCTGTCCGCTCGCCGAGTCCGAGCCGCGCAGCGTAGTCAATAATCCGCTCGGCCCCGACGCGCGTCGCGAGCGACCTGAAATAGTCGTTGTCCGAAAGCGCGAGGGCATCGGTCAGGTCGAGACGCTCGGCCCTCGCACGGACGCGAACCTTCTCCGAAGGGTCGAAGACATTTTCGCCGACGCCCGCCAGGCTCGTCACGAGCTTCAACGTTGACGCCGGCACCCAGCCGCGCCTGAGCGCCCACTCCTGATTGACGACCGCGTAGACCTGCCCCGTCTTCGGGTTCATCACGACGACCGTGCCCGCGTGAGCGCCGAGCGCGGCGACCGCCGCGCGCCGCACTTCCAGGTCTTCGCCCGCCACTTCGTCTTCGGCGATCAGAGACGCGACGACGGGCGAGATGTCACTCGACAAGCCTTCGCCCGAAATCTCCGAAGGCTCCCTCACGCCCGAAGGCTCCTTCGCGGCGAGCGGGCCGCCCTCTTTTTCGTTCGTCGCCGCCTGAGACGCGCGCGTCTTCTCTCGCTCTCTTTGAGAGAGGACGGCGCGCGTGCAGGCGACGGTCGTGAAGAAGGCGGAGGCTGTGAAGAGGCCGACCGCGAAGATTGAGACGCCGCGCCGTCGCGGCTGCGCGCCGACGAGCCGCAGGACGCGCGCGCGCAACTGCCCGCCGTCGGCGGCCAGCGCAAGGCTCGGCGCGTGCGCGGTCTTGCGCAAACGCTCCAAC
>JALZHC010000002.1:20652-21843 GCA_030914105.1 Acidobacteriota bacterium | reverse complement strand
CTCCAGCACCGCCTCGGCCGCGGCCTCGTCCCGCTCCCGCTCTGGGCCGAGCAGCATCCGGAGGAGTTCCTCCAACTGCCCCGCGTCCGGCAAATCCTTCCCTTCCGACATGAACAAACCCTTGATCAGCCTTTATTTGATAGCCACGAAGTAAATTCGCTGCTAATGAGCGTCTGACCTTATAGAGCAGTCTGCGCCTGATGTCTGTTGCTTCACGCTCGCTCACCCCCAAGACGTACGCTATGTCCTCCCTTTTCCCTATATCCTTTTGCAGCCAGAGGTAGAGGTAAGCCTTTACCATAGCATCCCCGTCCAGAATAGGTTCCAGTGATTTAACCAGGGCTGATGCCTCGGCCGCGTTGAGGACGTCTTTGGTGCCCGAAATACTTGCCATTAGGGATTCGCCTTGCTTGACGTCGATGGAATCAGTGATCAAGGTTTGCCTGTACTCTTTATCTTTAACCAGATCCAAAAAATCACGCCGCGCAATCGTGTAAGCTAAGCCGAAGAGCTTGTCCGTAGAAGAAATCCCGCGCCACTTTTCTTCTGCCATGATGTACACGATAGTATTACTCACCAAATCTCTCGCAGACATTCCCGTGTTGGGCAGCACGGAATCCACGTCGGAGCAGCCCCTGCCCTTGAACCAGACGACGGCGCAGGACAGGAGTCGCCTATTCAACGACCACCAGTCGATCCCGTCCAACTCATGTTGATCGGCAGCAGGATCATCCATAGACGAGGCCTCTCTCTTCAGGTAAGCGCATGAATTGGGTGAAAAGTACGAAGAAATTTCTTCGTACTTTTCAGTCCGCCGAAGCGACTTCTTTAATAGGGGCGCGCGAAGCCCCTATAAACCGAGAATAAAGTAGGGAACGTCAACCATTTCGATTTTATTCCAAAGCTTTTCCAGAGAGTCAATCTTTGTAGTGGCGGGGCGAGATAGATCCATAAAGGATGTCAATCGTGCCGTAATAAAATTGCGGAAGTGTGGTACGTTTAACTTCTGGGCATTCATATGATGCTTTACGCGGCTCACTGCACGCAGAACTTATACATGACCCTTACACGACCAAGAAAGTCTGCGCGGTCTCTGGACCGATTCAACTCACCGGAATTCATCAGAAGACTAAAAGACCGCGATGAGTACGCATTCCACGAACTTAATCTCTTGCTTCCCTTTATAACGAG
>JALZHC010000002.1:0-20642 GCA_030914105.1 Acidobacteriota bacterium | reverse complement strand
GATATAAACAGAATGAATACCCACTGAGCGTTGAAGATGCTGAGGACATCGCGCAGGAAACAATGTTTATTATTAACCGCGGAATACAATCTGGCAGATACACCGAGCGTGAGAAGGCTAAATTCACGACATGGATCTTTAGGATTGCCCGTAACCTTGCCTTCGACCGTCATGAGCAACTAAAGCGTAGGAAAGAGACTCCACTGGGGGAGTTCAGCGTTGAGAAAACGAGCCGGGCATCTCTCGGCGCAAGGGAGGAGCGGAAAAGAGCGGGCGGCAGAAACATGGATCGTGCGATGGCCGCTAACTTAAACGATCCGGCTGAAAGATTAGGTATTGAGGAGGCTTTGCGTTCACTGGAGAGTAAGTACCGCAACGTCCTCATTTGGTCTTACCTGGATGGCTATACGCCAGAAGAGATCGCGCAGCGCATGGGCGTCCGCGTTAACACTGTTCACCAATGGCTCGCCAGGGCCAGAAAACAGTTCCAACGCGCTTATGCTAAGCTATGACGTCATGGGCCACCGCTTAATGAAACTCCTAGAAGAGACTTTGGAATCGATGAAAGCGGCTCCTCCGACAGATTTGGAGGTCGACGCTTTTTTATCGCTGCCTACGGAGTTTTCGGAAGAAGAGCAAAGGCAAATGTACATTCGCTACGTGGAGAAAGTGTTCAAAAAGCTGCACCCACGGCCGATCACTCGACTCACCGAGAGATGGCCACTCGGGCGCTGGCTGGAATCCACGAGGTCCAATGCCTGTCTGGCCCGTGAGGACGTAGCGGACGCACTCGGCAAAAATAGGGATTTCGTCACGAAGATAGAAGCCGAAGAGATCCTTCCCTGGGAGTTAACCCCGAGTGACGCCGCCAAAGTGGCAAGTCTCTTTCGCCTTCATGCGGGCGCGCTCGCCGCAATGGTCTACACTTCCTACGCGGTGCATGAGGCTCGCAGGAAATTGCCTAACGACCTGACCGCCTTTGGTCTTAATGCCGAAGCACCCGGCCCATCCGTCGAACTTGCGCTTGATCTTTACTACGCGCGTAACGCTCCCGCCGTTGAGCCTCGTCGGGAGATTGAAGAGTGGCTGGATGAGGTCAGGCGCGAGATGAAGGCACGCAAAAACAGCAAACCTGTGAGAGAATCGCGCGCGAAGCAGTAGACAATCTTGCCTGAAAGGCGGGGGCGTTAATGCAGTCGCGATTCTCTTCGGCGCGCACGAGCGCGCGGCGAATCCTGCAAAAGTACGGCATTCCCACCAAGACGCCGAGCCTTAGATACGTCCCCGTTGATCTGATTACAGTATGCGAAGTTTGTGACCTCGATTATGAGGAAGTCAACTATTTTCCTGAAAATGTCGACGCACTTATAATACCAGCCGGAAGCCGCATAGCTGCAGTCGTCAGTAGCAGCAGCCCCTCCCCACGCCGCAGATTCTCACTAGCCCACCAACTCGGTCATCTGGTCCTACACCGCAACCCAGTCGTCCTCGAAGGTACGGTAATTCCCGGCTCCGCCCTTGACGTTGAGCGGGAGTGTGAAGCCGACGCCTTCGCCGTAGAGCTTCTGGCCCCGTTCTCTCTCCTTGACGCCTATCTCCGCAGCGGCCACTCCTCTTCCGCCGATGTCGCCAGCAGGTTCTTAGTTGGCGATGCCGTCGCCCGACTCGCGCTCGCGAACTATCTCGCAAGAATTTCTCTGTCGCTTGTCAGGAAATGACCTCCCCGACAGATTCACTGTAGTGGGGGACGGTGCCCAAGTCGACTTGGTCGCCGCCTTCTTCATGTGACGAAGCTGTCAGGCGAGAGCATCGCCGACATCCGGATGTCGACGGATGAGCGTATTTACGCAATTTTTCGAACGCGCACCTAAACATTTCGGAGGGAAGCGTATGGCAAAACGGAAACGAGGAACGACCGAGAATTTGATAGAAAGACGGATCAAAGAAGGCCGAGGCACGGGAAGACTCTCGGAATACAAGCCGTGGCTCCGCATCCAGGACGTGGCGTCTAAAGGGCTCTCTACACGCGCCAGGGGCTGGAAGACCGGCAGGGTTCATCACCTGCTGAGCCTGCTGGAACTCGCGTACTTCTACGTCCTCGAGTGGTCGCTTGGGGTCATAGACGTCCGCGAGCAGTTCCCGCTCTTACCGCTCGAAGAGACGCTCGCCATCGCCAGGAGTTGCGGCGTCCGCCACCCCACCGACCCCAGAACCAAACACCCGATAGTTATGACCACCGATTTCGTCAACACGGTGCGCCGCGGGGCGACCGACTGCGACGAGCCGCGCACAGTCAAGTACAAATCGGACCTCCTCAAGCAGAGGACGCTGGAGAAGCTAGAGATCGAGCGGCGGTACTGGCAGGCCAGGAAGATTACGCTGAAGGTCGTCACCGAGGACGGCATCCACTCGACGCTCGCGAAGAACGTCGAGTGGCTCCACTCGTACCGAAGCCTCGCCGATTTCACCGACCTCGACGAGTTCACGTTCCGCCAGATTGCTTCCTCCGTCACGGAAGCGCTCAAGAAGCACCAAGGTTCGCTCCGCTCAATAACGCTCGCGACCGACGACCGTCTCGGGCTCGAACCCGGCACCAGCCTGTCGGTCGTACGCCACCTGCTCGCCAACCGCCGCCTGCGGGTCGACATGCTGAAACCGATCAACCCCGGCGCGCCGCTGATGCTGCTCGATTAGCAGATTCGCCATACGCCCGTGAATTTGGGGAGGGAGGAATGATGGAGCTCTACAAGAACATGGTCTACGAGTGGACCGGCAAACCCGGGCCGCACAGCGTCGAGCGCCTGCTCTGGCTCGAACAGGGTCAAGATTTCGTTTGGACAATCCGCGTGTTCGACCCCAAGGCGCAGCCCGTACGCCGCGTCCGCGCCGAGCTGGAGGCAGCCCTGGAGTCGGGCGAAGCGCGCGTGCTCGAGCGCGACCCCTTCGCCGGGCTGAGTCGTCCCGAAGAGGACATTGAGAAGAAACACCGTCGGCGCAGAGACGCGGCCTGGCAAATGATCGCCCCGCTGGTGGAGAGCGACGACCCGCGCATCTTCCACTTCTACCTGCGCAACTCGCCGGTGATCGCACACGCGAAGAGCAAGGGTTACGACAAGGTGACCCTGTACAGGCACCTCCGCCGGTACTGGCAGCGCGGCCAGACCAAGAACGCGCAGACGCCCCTGTTCGACCAGTGCGGCTGGAGGGACAGGCTCGACCCGAAGAGGAGTAAGGGCGAAGGGGAGCCGGAAGGCGAGGCGAAGCAGCATCAGAAACTCGGGCGCCCCGGCAAAATCTCGGCGGCGACGGGCGAAGTGCGCGGCGTCAACGTCACGAAGGACGTGCTCCAGCGGTTTCGGATGGGCATCAAGATGTTCTACGAGACTCGCGAGGCCAGAACGCTCAGCGCCGCCTTTCAAATGACCCTCGAAAAGTTTTTCCACTGCGGCTACTACCAGAGCAGGGACGGGGTGTGGGTCGCGGCGCTGCCGCCCGCCGAAGACCTACCCACTTATCGGCAATTCAGATATTGGTACAAGAAGGAGCGCAACCCTCGCCGCTCGCAGACCGCCAGGCGGGGCGGGACCAGGTACAACCTTTCGGGGCGCGAGACCCTGGGCGACTCGACGCAGATGGCGTTCGGGCCGGGCTCCATCTTCCAGATAGACGCGACGATAGGCGACGTCTACCTGGTCAGTTCCCTCGACCGCAACTGGATCATCGGCCGCCCCGTCATCTACTTCGTGGTCGACGTCTTCAGCCACATGGTCGTGGGCCTGAGCGTCACCCTCGAAGGCCCGAGCTGGGTCGGGGCAATGCTCGCCCTCGAGAACGCTACGGTAGATAAGGTCGCGTTCTGCGCCGAGTACGGCATC
Organism: Acidobacteriota bacterium; assembly: GCA_030914105.1. Taxonomy (GTDB): domain Bacteria; phylum Acidobacteriota; class Blastocatellia; order Pyrinomonadales; family Pyrinomonadaceae; genus QHXN01. Next base: position 16,767 of record JALZHC010000002.1, on the reverse strand, counting down.
ACCATCGAAGAGTCGGAGTGGCCGTGCCACCACCTGCCCGAAGGGATAATGGCCGACCGTGGTGAGCTCGAAGGCTGCTCGGCCGACCACCTCGTCAACGCCTTCAACATGCGCGTCCATAACACCGCGCCCTACCGCGGCGACCTCAAGGGCATCGTCGAACAGCACATCGACCTGTGCAACGAGAAGATCATCCACTGGACTCCGGGGCGCGTCAGGAAGCGCGAGCGCGGGGACCGCGACTACCGGCTGGACGCCACGCTCGACCTCCACGAGTTCCGCAAGCTGATGATCCTGTCCGCGCTCGACCACAACAACCAGCACCGCCTCGACCGCTACCGCATGGACGAGCACATGATCGCGGACCACGTCGAGCCTTACCCGGTCGAACTGTGGAACTGGGGGATACAGAACCGCAGCGGCCACCTGCGAAGGCTTGACGCGGACACCGTCCGGCTGAACCTGCTACCCGAGGCGGAGGCTTCGGTGACGGAGAACGGCATCCGCTTCGCCGACCTCTGCTACACCTGCGACTTGGCGGTGCAGGAACAATGGTTCGTGCGGGCGGGCGAGAGCGGAAGTTGGAAGATACGCGTCGCCCACGACCCGCGCACGCGCCGCCGCATTTACCTGCGGCTCGACAACGGTAAACGCATGGAGACTTGTCACCTGCTTGAGGCCGACAAGACTTTCCGCGAGCGCGACTGGTACGAGACCGCCGACGAGTTCGAGCTGCGCAGACTACGCAGCGAGGCCGCCCGGACGCGCAAGCAGCGGTCGCGCTCGGAGTTCCACGCCTCCACGGATCAGGTCATCGGCCAGGCCAAGGATAAGACGGGTAAGGCACGCACCGACGTAAGCGACAAGGCGCGGGTCACCGGCATCCGCGAAAGCCGCAAACGGGAGCGCGAAGCCGAGCGCCGCGCCAACGCCTGGCACTTGGGCGAGGACGGGCCGGCCGCCCAACCGGACGAAGCGACGCTCAAACAGGCCGTGAACGACTCACCCGGGGGCCGCATCGCCCATTACGTGCCGCCCCCACAACCCACGGACAAGCTACGCAGGATACGCGAAAGGAGAATGCAGAAATGACGGAAGACGGTTTCGAGTTACCGCAAATACTCGCCGGGCAAGGCCGCGCCGCCTCCGCCGAGTACCTTAAGCAGGAGATCTCGGGCTATCACGAGAATCCTTTCATCGAGGCGCTGCCACCGATCATGGCCGAGGACGAGGCGATGGAAGCGCTGGCACGCTACCCCTTTTACGACGAGAGGGAGCGCGAAATGCCGGCCCATCTGCGCCTCCACGCCATCCAGAACGCCCTGCAGTTCTTCGCGCCGCTCCCTGTGCACGTCGACTTGGAGCAGCGCTTCTCGCGCATGATCCGCACGGGCTACCAGATGAGAAACCCCGTGGCGCGCGGCTTCTGGCGTGACTTGGACGACAGGTCCAAAGCCGTGGCCGTCTCGACGAATCCCGTCTCTAACTGCGCGCGCTCACTCACGCTGGGGTTCACGATCATAGGCTTTCCGGGCGTCGGAAAGTCGACCTCCGTCGAGGCCGTGCTCTCGCTCTACCCGCAGGTCATCTACCACAGCCGTTATAAGGGGCGCGACTTCAACGTGGCGCAGGTAGTCTGGCTCAAGCTTGAGTGCCCACATGACGGCTCGATCAAAGGACTCTGCCTGAACTTCTTCCAGGCGATAGACAACCTGCTGGGCACTAAATACGAGCACAACTACGCCGGCGGGCGGCACACCACCGACGACCTGCTGCCGAAGATGGCGCGCGTCGCCGCAATCCACGGCATCGGGGTACTCGTCATCGACGAGATCCAGCGGCTGAGCTGGGCTAAGAGCGGCGGGGCCGGGAAGATGCTCAACTTCTTCGTACAGCTCACGAACTCCATCGGCGTCCCCGTCGTCCTGGTCGGCACCTATAAAGCCCGGTCGGTCTTGAGCGGCGAGTTCCACCAGATCCGCCGTGGCACGGGCCAGGGCGACCTGGTGTGGGACAGGATGGAGGAAGGCGAGTGGGTCGAAGAGAAAACGGACGGGGAGGCGGGCGGCGAAGGTAGTGCCGGCGATCAGAAGATCGGAATCTGGCAACTGTTCCTGGAATCACTGTGGCCGTACCAGTACGTGAGGGTGCCTTGCGCGCTGACAAAAGAGTTGAGCCACGTCCTCTACGAGGAGACGCAGGGCATCACGGACTTCGCGGCTAAGGTCTATATGCTGGCCCAGGTTCGCGCCATCACCGCCGCCCGCGCGCCGGAGGAGGAAGTCATAACGGAAGACATCATCCGCTCGGTGGCGCGAGACAGTCTGAAGCAGGCGCAGCCCGTACTCGTCGCACTGCGTAGGGGGGACACGCAATATCTCTCGACGGTCCCCGATGTAAACCCGATCGTCATCGACGACTTTATCCGTCAAGCCCAGGGCGGCTTAGGAGAGGGTGACGGCGAGGAGTTTTCGGGAGGAGCGTCCGCCGCCGAAGACCTGCCTCCCGCAGCGACGCCCTACGGAGAGACGCGCCGCCCCGGTGACGACGACGCCCAGAAGTCGCCTCGTCCGAGAAGGCGGCGCGGGCCGAAGGGACCTAAGAAGGGCGGTGAGACGGCCTACGAGGAAGGTGATTTGAGGGCGCATGTTGTAGAGGGGGTGTCTGGAACGGCGGCCTTCGAGTCGCTGCGGCAGGCGGGCCACACGTCTTCCGCGACCGAGTACATCGGAGGGGAGGTGACGGCATGATCGGATTCTTCCCCGGGATTTACCCGGACGAGCTGGTCTTCAGCGTCTGCTCCCGCTACCATGAGCGCGTCGGCTACCGAAGCAAGGAGTCGACCGGCCGCGACCTGTTCGGCAACGCGAGGGCCAAGATTGCTGTCGACCTGCCCTGCAACCTCGATGCGCTCGCCAACTCGTCCCCTTGGCGCGACCAGGTGACGGCGGACCGCCTCATCGACGACCACACGCTGCTCCCGTTCTACGATCTGTTCATGCCGCCCGAGCGCCTTGAGAGCCTGAGGTCAGACATGCGCGGGAGCTTCGGCGGCTCGGTTCACGGGCGTCTCGGCGCGCTCACTTCCGGGATAGCTTGTGACTACTTACGCTTCTGCCCCCGGTGCGTCGCGGACGATCGCGAGCGGCTCGGTGAGACCTACTGGCACCGAATCCATCAGGTGCCTGGTGTCGAGGTCTGTTCCAGACACGAGGTCTTCTTGGAGAACACCCGCGTCCACGTCCGCAACCGGGGTAATTTAGAGGCTTACGTGACGGCGGAGCGCGCCGTGCGCGCCGAGCCTCCGCGCACGTTAGACAGAGAGAATCCAGATCACCTGGCCTATCTGTTGGTCGCCCGCGACGCGGAGTGGCTATTAGGCCGGCGCGAGGCCTGTGCCGCCCAGCCCGACGCCGCCCACCGTGAGCGCTACTACGGGCTGCTTTACGAGAGGGGGTTTTCTTCTTACTCCGGCCCGGTGAATATCGTCGAACTTACCAAGGCGTTCAAAGTCCATTACTCCGAACCTCTTCTTGAGTGGCTCGGATGTGGGATCGAAAAACATCATAGCTGGATCCGGCGGCTGATACAGAATAGGGAGAGGGCACAACACCCCTTATACCACCTCCTCTTGATGCAATTCCTGGGCGTCACTGCCAGCGACTTCTTCAGACTGCCGGCGATCCGACTCCCGTTCGGCGAGGGGCCTTGGCCGTGCCTTAACCGCGCCGCCGAGCACTTCGGCGAGGCCACGATCAACGAGTACGAGTTGACGTACACGCGGCAGCTCATCAAAAGGCCCATCGGGATATTTCGCTGCGCCTGCGGATTCGCTTACTATCGCACTGGCCCCGACAATTCGTTTGAAGACCTTTATAGGGCCGACGGCTTGGTCACCGTCGGGCTGAGCTGGGAGAGGTCACTGGCGGAGGCGTTCTGTGAGACACGTCCGCTCGACGGCCTGGCCCGCCACTTCTGCATCAGGCCTGAGACCTTGGGACACCTGCTCGTCCGGCTCGGGCTAATCGCATCGTCCCTTAAAGGTAGTGGGGAGGAAATATATACAACCCTGTCATGTGCCAATAAGGGTAAGCGACTCACCGGCACCCAATTTTTGAACCATCGTGAGACGAGGCGAAAGTTATGGTTGGAAGTCCTGAAGGATAATCCTGGCGTCCCGCGAAAGGCCCTGCGGGAGAAGCATACATTCCTGTACGACTGGCTCGGCAAGAACGACAGAGAGTGGTTCGAGTCCCTCCTGCCCCCGCGTCAAAAAGTGGGGGCGCGCCCCGCCTACATCGACTGGGCCAAGCGGGACGCGGAGTCCGCCGAGGCGGTTAAAGATGAGGCGGGGCGCATCAGGAGCGCACCCGGCAGACCTGTCAGAGTATCGAAGACGGGTGTCGCCAAGAACATAGGTGTGTTGGCCGTCATCAGCAAGCGAGGCAACCTTCTTCCGTTAACGGTTAAAGCCCTCGACAAGGTAAGTGAGAGCGTCGAGAATTATGCCGTGCGGCGCGTGCTTTGGGCCGCAGAGTGCTTCCGCGAGGAAGGCATCTGCCCCACAATCTGGCAACTCCAAGGCAGGGCCGCCGTGAGCGACAAAGTCGCGAAGCATCCGGTGGTGCGAGCGGCGATAGAGTCGGCTTTGGAGGCCCTTGATCCCAAGAATTTTCTAGTCCGGCAGGGGAGTGAGAAGAATGTTGCAGACTTTAATGTCCCTAAACTGATGGCATGATGAAGGTCGGCGCGCTAATGTTGCAACCTTTCATTAAGCCAGACCCATTTCACCCCAACCTGAATTCAATAACTTACAGGCATTAAAGTTACAGACTTTAATATCCCGAATCAACTTCATCGCCGTTCGGCATTAAAGCCCTATCCATGGTATCAAAGAGCTATACCTTGGATAGGGCTTAAATCAGCGAAAGGGGTTAGTTGCTTCCCAGGCGACTGACCCCTTTCGTTTTGAGTTCGTCGCGCCGTTAAAGGCGGCGGCCTGTATTGAAAGTTCGAGAACTGCAACTGTAAAGCACAGGCTCGTTCCCATTCATTCCCGCTCGTTCTCGCTCGTTCTCGCGCGTCCGACATCGCCCACATCTTGACGCACAGCTCGTCCGAGTGCCGCTTCACTTCTCTCAACCGTCTTAGGTCGTGGAATCCGGCAAGAACTGTGACCGAATAGGCAAACGCACGAAGGGAAAGCAGACTATACTTTCCTGTCCCTCGACAAGACCATGCGGCCTCCTTTTTAGCGCGGAGATATTCGCGGGAGTTGTACCAGCTCAGGCTGGGCCTGTAGATGAGGTGAGTTTACCGGCAGCGCCTCGGAGGAGAAACAATGCAGAAGCGTAGACTCGGAAAGAGCGACCTGGAAGTTTCGGCCATCGGTCTCGGCTGCATGGGAATGAGCTTTGGCTACGGCCCTGCCGGAGATAAAAGAGAGAGGAGACACACTAGAGTGCTTTAGACAGCCGGCCAGAGCACATCAAGCAGGCCGGCGAAGGCTCGCTCAAGCGGCTCAGGTTTGAGACCATTGATCTGTATTATCAATACCGCGTTGACCCCGAAGTGCCGATTGAAGACGTGGCGGGCGCGGTGAAGGACTTGATTGAGCAGGGCAAGGTCAAGCACTTCGGCCTTTCCGAAGCGGGCGTGCAAACCATCCGGCGCGCGCACGCCGTCCAGCCCTTGACGGCGCTCCAGAGCGAATACTCTCTGTGGTGGAGAAAGCCTGAAGAGGAAGTGCTGCCGACGCTCGAAGAACTCGGAATCGGCTTCGTCCTATTCAGCCCTCTCGGTAGAGGCTTCCTCACGGGAAGGATTGATGAGAACACAACGTTCGACAACTCCGACTTCCGCAACATCGTCCCACGCTTCACGCCGGAGGCGCGGAAAGCGAATCAGGCTCTGGTCGATCTGCTGCGCGCCATTGCGGAAAAGAAGAGCGCGACGCCCGCTCAAATCGCGCTCGCCTGGCTGCTCGCGCAGAAGCCCTGGGTCGTGCCGATTCCGGGCACGACGAAGATGCACCGCCTGGAGGAGAACCTCGGCGCGTCTGAAATTGAGCTTACGCCAGACGACCTTTATGAGATTGAAACGGCAGCCTCGAAGATCACAGTGCAGGGGGCGCGTTATCCCGAACACCTGGAGCGAAGAGTGGGCCGCTGAGCCGACGTCATGGCAAGCATAATCGGGAGGCACTCGACGGCAAGGTCGTCGAATGGATGGAGAAGGTCAGCGACGAAGAATACCGGGCCGGATTGGGGGCCGAATAGACGGATGGTTCGTGCAAGATATGACCACACTCGCCGAATGGAATAACTTCTACGTCATCGTCGGGTCGTCCGCCGGCGCGCTGATCGGTTTGCAGTTCGTCGTCATAACCCTCATCGCTAACAGCCCGGTCGCACACGCTGACGCGCAGGCTGGCGCAGCCTTTTCGACGCCGAGCGTCGTTCACTTCGGAGTCGTGCTGTTGCTATCAGCCGTCGTCAACGCTCCGTGGCAAGGGGTCGGCACGGTCGCGGTCGTTTGGGGTTTAGTGGGCTTCAGCGGGGTTGTGTATGCAGTCGTCGTGGCCCGGCGTCTGCGGGTGCAAACAGTCTACCGGCCCGTTTTCTACGACTGGCTGTTTCACGTTCTGCTCCCGCTCGCGGCATACGCGGCGCTGGCCGGAGCGGCATTCGCGGTTTACTCCTACACGCGCCCGGCTCTGTTCCTCGTCGGCTCTGCGGCGCTGTTGCTCCTCTTCGTCGGCATCCACAACGCCTGGGACGCAGTCACGTACCACGTCTTCGTCAGGAGGCCGGCAGAGCGGGAGGCCGAGCGCAACCGCTGAACCTCTCTTAAACGAGCGGCATGTGCTAAGATTTCTCACATGCTGCTCGAATCGCTCGAGGCCCACCAATTCAGAAACCTGAGCGGCGAAATCCTCTGGGGCGAGGGCCTGAATGTAATCTCCGGCGAGAACGGGCAGGGTAAGACGAGCTGGCTCGAAGCCATCTACCTTCTGGCTACAACCAAGTCATTCCGCACGCAACGACCGCAAGAGGCGATCCGCTTCGGCGAAAGTCTGGCACTCGTCCGGGGCCGCGTCGCCCGAAGCCAGGACGTTCACAGAGACCTGCAAGTCACACTTCAGGGTAACTCCAAATCGCTCTCACTGAACGGAAAGAGTGAGACTGTCGCGAACTACCTGAGCCAGCTTCACGTCGTCTCTTTCACGGCTGACGAACTCGAAGTGGTGCGCGGCGGCCCCGACGCGCGCCGCAAGTTCTTAGACCGCGGCGTCGTCTCCCTCCACCACAGCTACGTCCAGACCCTTGCCGACTACCAAAGGGTCATCAAACAGAAAAATCGTCTGCTCCAGGACATCTCCGAATCGGGAACGGGCATTGATAACGCCAGGGAGTTAATCGAACCCTGGAACAAACAGATAACGCAGTTGGGTTCGGTCATTCACCACGCCCGCCGCGATTACGTCGAGCGCTTGCGGCAGAGCCTCCAAAGGCGCTTGTTCGAGCGCGAGGAGGTCACGATACGCTATCTCTCATCCCTCGAAGGTAAGGGCGATCTCGACGAATACGAGTCTCTCTTGAGAGAGCGTTTGAACCTCCGTCTGCAAGCGGAAATTGCCTCCGGTTACGCCCTCATTGGCCCCCACCGAGACGACCTGGAAATCCTCATGGACGGGCGCGACGTGCGCACCTACGGGAGTTCCGGCCAGCAACGTAGCGCGTTGATTTTACTTGACTTAGCGGCAATTTCGGTGTATCATCTGTGGCACAATGAGTATCCACTTTTCCTTATGGATGACGTGGACGCGGAGTTGGATGAAAGGCGCATCGGCTGCCTGCTCGAACACCTGAAAGGATGCACGCAAACCTTTGTTACCACCTCTAAAGGCGACCTCATAAAAGAAATTGCCAGGGACGCAAAAGTGTTCGACGTGAGCGGCGGGACGGCGTTAAATGTTTTAGGGAATGAGTCTGAGAGAACAATCGTTACGTCTGTTAAAGGCATCTAAACTTTCTCAATTAACGGCAGGCCGTTCAGACTTTTCTTAGCTCAACCGGGGAACTTTCATGGACAGTGCGTACAAAGAGGAGACTGGTTTGTCAACAGCAACTTTATCCAAGAAAAGGGATTCTTACACCGCAACTTCAATCACCGTTTTAGAGGGCCGCGAGGCCGTCCGCAAGCGCCCGGCAATGTACATCGGCTCGACGGGCGAGATGGGGCTGCACCACCTCGTCTACGAGGTGGTTGACAACTCAGTGGACGAGGCCTTGGCCGGGTACTGCGACACGGTCGAGGTCACAATCCATCTGGACAACTCGATCACCGTCGTTGACAACGGGCGCGGCATCCCGGTGGATTACCACAAGCAGGAGAAGAAGTCTGCGGCCGAGGTGGTGATGACCAAACTTCACGCCGGCGGCAAATTCGACTCCAACGCCTACAAAGTTTCGGGAGGACTGCACGGCGTAGGCGTCTCTTGCGTGAATTTCCTCTCGGAGTGGCTTCGTTTAGAGATTTGGAGGGACGGGGCGACTTACGAACAGGAGTATAAGCGTGGCATTCCCGTAACCAAGCTGGAGATGTCGGGTAAGACCCGCCGGCGCGGCACCAAAATAACCTTCCTGCCCGATTCCGAGATTTTCGACGTCACGGAATTCAGCTTCGACAAGCTCTCAGAGCGCCTGCGTGAGAAGGCCTTTCTGAATAAAGGCATCCGCATCACGATCAAGGACGAGCGCGTAGAGCCTGAACGCTCCCACGAGTTTTACTACCGCGGGGGAATAGCCGAGTTCGTCAAGCACCTCAACAAAAATAAATCGGTGCTTCATGACAAGCCGATTTACTTTGAGAAATCGAGCGACCCGCTCTCTATAGACGTGGCCATTCAGTATAACGACGGCTACGATGAGAAGGTCTATTCCTTCGCGAATAACATAAACACCGTTGATGGCGGCACGCATCTTTCCGGATTTCGCTCGGCACTGACGCGCACCATCAACGCTTACGCGCAGACCTCTGGCCTCGCCAAAAATTTCAAAAGCTCCTTATCCGGAGACGACGTCCGCGAGGGCTTGGTCGCGGTAATTTCGGTTAAATTACCGCAGCCGCAGTTTGAGGGCCAGACTAAAGGTAAGCTTAATTCAGATGTCAAAGGGGCCGTGGAATCGTTTCTTAACGAGCGGCTGACGGAATATTTCGAGCAGAATCCCACAGTCGCTAAAAAGATCGTCGGGAAAGCCATTGACGCCGCCCGCGCGCGCGAAGCAGCTCGCAAGGCGCGCGAGATCGTCCGCAAGGGGGCGATTGGCTCGACAATGCTACCGGGCAAGCTGGCGGACTGCCAGGAGAGAGACCCGGCCCAATGCGAACTTTACATTGTAGAAGGAGACTCGGCGGGCGGCAGCGCGAAGCAGGGTCGAGATAGAAGGTTTCAAGCGGTTCTACCTTTAAAAGGTAAAATATTAAATGTTGAGAAGGCCCGTTTTGACAAAATGCTCAGCCACAGCGAGATCAAGACCTTGATAACTGCGCTCGGCACGGGTATCGGAAAGGATGATTTTGACCTGAACAGGCTCCGCTATCATAAAGTTATTTTTATGACGGATGCTGATGTGGACGGGTCACATATTCGGACGCTGCTTTTGACCTTCTTTTATAGGCAGATGCCCGAACTAGTCGAATCCGGACACGTCTACATTGCTCAACCGCCACTTTTCAAAGTAAAACGTGGTAAGCGGGAAGAGTATATCAAAGACGAAAGGTCAATGGTTCGTTTTCTAATGCGCCAGGCTACGAGCGATTTGAAAGTCATTTCTGAAAAGACGAAGGAGGTCTTCGAGGGTAACAAGCTTGCGCAGGCACTCGAACAGGTGGTCGAGTTAAGGCGCTACTGTGAGAAGCTTGTGAGAAGGCTCGGAAATGACGAGGAATTGCTGCATTTGTTACTGGAGGCCTTCGGTGGACAGAAAGGCATCTTGCGCAAAGCGAATGCGACGCTTAAGGGGGTCTTTCAGGATGAAGGGGGCGAGCAGATAGGAGTCGCCGAAGAAGTGTTATCGGAGGCCGGATACAAGACGGATCTTTCTTCCGACGAGGAACACGGGTTGTGGGAGATTGAGACGACCGCAGCCGGGGGAGCAAAGGTTATCATTGATTGGGAGCTTGCGAGCCACGTTGAGTTCCAGAAGGCCGTGGAGATTTATAAAACGCTTGAGGAGCGTCTGACTGCGCCTTTCGTTCTTGGGGAGAATGGCTCGAAAGAGACGATCGAGTCGCGCGAAGGGCTGTTAGATCGGGTGCTCAATACGGCCAAGAAAGATTTAACGATCCAGCGCTATAAGGGCCTCGGCGAGATGAACCCGGAGCAGCTCTGGGAAACGACGATGAACCCTGAAAAGCGCACTCTGCTACAAGTTAAAATAGATGACGCGGTAGAGACGGATCAAATCTTTACCATCCTGATGGGCGATGCGGTAGAGCCGCGCCGCAAGTTTATTGAGGACAACGCATTGGACGTCAAGAATTTAGACGTCTAATCGCGGTGCGCGAAGGAAGGCCAGAATAGAGACTTGATTTCTCAGCGCGGGCGGTCGGGGTCAATGCCTTGCATAATTTTTGACACACCTCACCCGCCTGTGTAAAATGAAAGCCCTTTCCTCCTGTGGATATTGCCCGCTGCATACTTCTCGCGTATGCAGCGGAATTTTTTTTCCGAGAGCGTTTTACCCGACCATTTCCGCGAACGTCAAAGGTTCTCGGAGAGAGCCCGCAGTTTTCTTATTTCTCATTTGAAAGAGACGAATCCACCTGGTCATCCAGGTCAATACGGCGTGGTTTCGTCGCTTCGAGTTCGTTATAGCGACCGCCCGGCGCGAACTGGCCGGATTCGCCGACATCGAGCGAGCGCTGGTCGTTGGCCGGGTTAATCGCTTCGACGGGATTAGGCGTCGCATCGGGTTTAAGTTCCGGGTCGGCGTTCTTTTCGCCGAGGGAGCTTTTCGTTTCGTTGTAGTCTGCCATTGTTCAGCCTCCTGGTTGTTAAGTTCACGTCATCCGAATTCACCGAAGCGGCGGGTGCGAAAGCGTAAGAGTCTGACCGGTTCGTGGGGCGCGATTCCGGCCTTGCGGGCGGCGATTTGGACTTGCTGGCTGGCCGTCGCAATTCCCTCGATGTTGGGGAGCAGCAGGCCTCGCCTCAGGCCGAGTTGATCCGTGACGATGACGCCGAACGCGGTGGGGTCTAAGTCCTCAAGCCGGGCCGGCTCAGCCGGGTCGAGCACGTCAACCGAGTAGCGCAAAAACGGCAGCTCGCCGGGCGCGACGGGTCGGAAGCGCGGATCGCGAGTCGCCGCATTGATGGCGTTGGCGATGATTTCTTCCGCGAGGGTCTCTTTTTCCGGCTCGACCGTGCCGATGCAGCCCCTCAGGTCTCGTTCAGCCGTCTTGATGGAGACGAAGCAGGCCAGTCTCTCATTAAGTAAGGATGACGAATTGGCCGGCGTCGGTGCGACAACTCGCCGCTCTCGGACGAAAATTTCGACCGCGCGGCGGGCGAGCGCGGGCAGCTCGCTCGCTTCGGCTGATTGGGCAGAAGGCGAGGCTTCGCCGCCGCCCGAAGCAGTCGGGCCGGGCCGTTCGGGAAACTTGTTTCTTCCGGTCTTTGCACTCATTGTTTCGATAAATCCGAGCGCGCGAGCTGCGCCACGAGGTAGCCGACGCCGAACGGCGCTTCGTAATGCAGAACTTCAAAATCCGGCTCGGCGTCGGCGCAGACGCCGAAGGCGACGAGCATCGAGCGGTAGCCGCACTCGCCTGCGAGCCGCCGAAGACCCTGGTCAATGTTGACCACGCGTTCGGGCAGACGCGCGCGAATCGCTTCGACCACCTCCTCGTCGAAGCGTTGTGCCTCTGGGTGGTAGCCGGCGGGCGCGCCGGGCGCGAGTCGGTGGCTCAAGTCGCCGCTGGCGATGAAGGCGACCGGTCGCCCGACCTTTTCGACCGCGCGACTGACGCAGCGACCGAAGCGCACGTGGTCTTCGTTAGAGAGAAAGCTGTAGCCGAGGGCGACGACGCGACCCGTCCAGCCGCCGCGCAGGAGGAAGTAGAGCGGGACTGCCGTGCCATGATCCAGTCCGCGCGTCTTCAGCCTGACGACGGAGTAGCCTTCGGCTGCCGCCGTCTCTTCGAGGGCGTCGAGCATCTCGCCGTCGAGCGGCGCTTCGACGGTTGCCTGCGGGGCGCGGAAGTTGGCAAAATCGCCGCGCAGCCGCGGCCCGTCGTAGGCGACGAAGGCACGCTCTTCGAGCGGCGCGTGCGGCGAGATGAGGGCGACCGTCTCCGCGCCGCAAGCCTTGACGCGCTCGGTCAGGTCGCGCATGGCCTCGATGGAAGCGTGCACCTCAAGCGCCATCTCGCCCCCGACCTCCGGAACCATGACGGGCGGGTGCGGCGCGATGCCGACGAAGGCTAGATGGCTTTCGCTCATGGTCTCAGCCCTGGCCGCGGCGGGTTGCACTCCGCCCCGCCGTGGCCGAAACTCGAAGGGGAAGCGCGCGCCGTTTCTCCGGGCGCGTCGAAAACTTCTCGCGGCTTGTAGGGGTTTTGAAGAATTCTAGCACAACTTAAGATTAACCCCGCAAGGCTCGCGCGCGGCGACGGGCCGAGAGGACGTTTCAAGACCGGGGAAATAGCCGCGGAAACGCAGAGAAGCGGGGTTAAAATCTCGGAAGGCGTTTTCGTTACTTCTTCGCGATGAGAGAGCATTTGAAGAGCCGGGCGCGGAGTGTCTTTGAAGGCGTGCGCGTTTGAGGTCGAGCGCCGACGGTCGGTTGATGAGGAGCGTGTTGAGCGGCGACGAAATTTTCGACGTGTTGATTATCGGCGCGGGGCCTGCCGGCTCTTTCGCGGCGGAGAAGATTGCGCGCGGCGGCGCGCGCGTCGCGCTGTTCGACGGCAGGCCGGCGCGCGACGCGAAGGCGTGCGGCGGCGGCGTCACGTCGAAGGCTCTGAAGGCCTGGCCGTTTCTGCTCGAAGCGAGCGGTCGGACGGTCAACGAAGTCGTGATGATGTCGCCGGCGGGCGCGCGCGTCCGTCTCAAGCTCCCCGCGCCTTTCGCCATCTACTCGCGCCGCGCCTTCGACTCGCACATGCGCGAGCGCGCGCGACGCGCCGGCGCACAAGTTTTCGACTGCCGCGTGACGGCCTCCGCGGAGAAGGACGAGCGGGGGCTTTGGCTCGTCCGCGCGAAGAACCTGTGCGAGTGGCGCGGGCGCGTGCTGGTCGCGGCGGACGGAGCGAACAGCGCCGTCGCGCGCAGGCTCGCCGGCCCGCTGCCGAACTCCGAGATGGAGGTCGCCTTCGGCTACCGAACCCCTCTGGACGAGGCCGACGACGCGCCCACCGTCATCGCCTTCCTGCCCGGCTGGGCCGGCTATGCCTGGGCCTTCCCGCGCCTCGACCACATCTCTTTCGGCATCGCCACCACGCAGGAGAACTTCGACCACAAGGCGCTCGACCGGATGCTCTGGGACTTCATGGTCGAATACTATCGCGAGCGCGAAGATGGTAGGTCGGCACGTTTGAAAGGCGGCGGCGGTCGCAACGCGGCGCGCGAAGAAGGCGGCGGCAGTCGCGGCGCGCGCGAAGCCGAAGTGCGTCAGCAAGTCGAGGAGCGTCTGCGCTCGACGGCCGAGCGTTACGCGGCGCGGATACCGGGACTCGCGCCGGAGACCTTCGACAAGCGGCGCGTGGCGGGCGCGGACTGGGCGCTGCTCGGCGACGCGGCGGGCTTCGCAGACCCCGTGACGGGCGAGGGGATTTATTACGCGCTGCGCTCGGCGGAGCTTTTCGCCGAGAGCTTTCTCGCGGGCGACGTGCAGGCTTACGAAAAGAGTTGGCGCGCGGACTTCGGTCGCGAGCTGCGGCGCGCGTCGCAGATGCGTCGAAGATTCTACGGCGACTTCTTCGGCGGCGCGTTCACGGACAGGATGATCAAGTTCGCGCGCCTGCATCCCGGCGTCCGCCGCACGCTGCGCGAGTTGATCACGGGCGACCAAAGCTACCTCGACCTCAAGCGCACGCTCGCGCGCCGCGCCTTCCGGCCCTTCCGGTAATCACGCCTCGGCTGCTCCGGTAATAAACCTGAGACCGCCTTTCGGCAAGCCGAAAACTTACGGCTCAAACTCAGTCGGCGGCTTCGTCAAGGCCGAGCAGTATCGCGTGTGCGCGTGCGAGCGAGTCAGAGCCTTCGAGGACGAGGCTGAGGATGTCGCGCGTCTCGGCGTCGGACGTGTTGCTGCTGGCGAGCGCGTTGAGGAGCTTCGGCACTTCGCGGACTCCCTGCATGATGTAGAGCGCGATGCGCTCGGCCTCGATCTCTTCGCGCCCCTCCGCGGCGAGCACGCGCGCGAGGCGGCGGCGCATGTTCTCGAAGAGGTCATACTCCAGGCTCGATTCATAGAAGCTCATGACGAAACCTCCCGCCGGTGTCGGTTCTTTGCGCGAGGGCTCTCTTCTTCCGAGTCAGCCGAAGGGGACGAGGCGCTTCGACCGACCACGGCTCCTGCGCGAGGATTGTTCTTTCAAGTGGCGTTGACTTCGCGTTGCCGCTCGCCGTCGCCGGCGATTGCGGGGCGTGTGTAGGGCGCGAGTCGGCGCTTCAACTCTTCCGGCACGGGCACGGACTCGAACGTTCCCCGCCGCACGGCGACGAGGACGAAGTGCGCCGTGGCGACCAACTCCTCCTCGCCCTCGCGCCGCACCTCGAAGTCGAGCCGGAGCGACTTCGTGCCGACGCGCCCGACGTAGGCGCAGACTTTGAGCAGGTCGTCGAGCTGCGCGGCGCGTCGGAAGTCGCATTCGAGGTGCGCGCGCGGCAGCCAGATGTCCAGCTCGTCGAATATCTCGCCGTAGGCGAGACCGGCGGCGCGGAACAGCTCGGTCTCGGCGAACTCGAAGAAGCGGATGTAAGCGCCGTAGAAAATAATGCGCGCCGCGTCAACGTCGCCCCAGCGCACGCGCTCTTCGATGCAGAACTTCCAGGGCTCGTTCACTTCAGAAATTCCCTCAAGACGAATTAACTCACGCCGCGCCGCTCATTCCTCACAACGGCAACCCGCTTCTTTCTTCACGTGGGCAGCCCGTCTAAAAACTCCGCGAGCGCGCGGTTGAACTCGCCGGGCCGCTCGACGTTCGAGACGTGGCCCGCGCCCTCTATCTTCACGAGGCGCGAGCCTCTAATCTTCGCGCGCATCACTTCGGCGTCCGCGGGCGGCGTGACGGTGTCCTCGCTCCCGACGATGATTAAAGTCGGCGCGTCGATTGTTTCCAGAAGGTCGGTCTGATCTCGCCGCGAGGCCATCCCGCGCAGCGCAGCCGCAGCCCCCGCGGGCTTCGTGCCGAGAATCATCTCGCGCACGCGCGCGACCAGGTCGGGCCTTTGCTCGCGCGTCGCCGGCGCGAACAGCTTCGGCATAATCGCGTCGGCGATTGGTTCCATACCTTCTGCGAGGGCGCGGCGCGCTGTCTCCTCGCGCGTGCGCCGCACGTCGTCTGTGTCGGCCTGCGCGCGCGTGTCCGCGAGGACGAGCGCGGCGACGCGCTCCGGGTGGGCGCGGACAAAGGCGAGGGCCGCGTAGCCTCCCATCGAGAGGCCGCCGACGATGGCGCGCCCGACCTCCAGCTCATCGAGCAGCGCGGCCAGGTCTTCGGCCATCTCTTCCATCGTCGCCGGCCCGCCGCCCACGCTCGTCTCGCCGTGGCCGCGCAGGTCTGGCGCGACGACGCGGTGCGTCTCGCTCAAGGCTTCGACTTGCTCGCGCCACAGCGAGCGGTTGAAGGGGAAGCCGTGCAGCAGCACGACCGGCGACGCGTGCGGCGAGCGCGCGTCAGCCGCGTCCTCATAAACGACCTCGATCCCGCGCACGCGCGCGACTTTCCTCATGGCCTCACCCGCGAAAGTTGTGCTCCCGTTTTGCCGCTGGCCGATATGATAGACCCAAGCCGCGAAATGTGTAAGGGAAATGTTTAAGACCGGAGTTTAAGACCGTGGCCTGCCCGCAATTTAAGGGCGCGGCTCGCCCGCCCGTCCGAGCGCCTCGGCGTAGACGCGCTCGGTCGCCTCAATCATGCATTCGAGGCCGAAGCGCGCGCGTGCAGACTCGCGCGCGCGCGCACCGAGTTCGAGGCGGCGCGACGCGTCTTCGAGCAGAGAGACGACCGATGCGGCCAGCGCGCACGTGTCGCCGATTGGTACTATCAGGCCCGTCGCGCCGTCGGCTACTATCTCGCGCGCGCCCTCGGTCGCCGTCGCGACGACGGGCACGCCGCAGGCCATCGCCTCGACCAAGGCCATGCCGAACGCCTCTGTGCGCGAGGCCGAGACGAGAAGGTCGAACGATGCCAGCACGTCGGCCACGTCGTCGCGACGGCCCAGCAGACTCACGCGCTGCTCAAGCCCCAACTCCGCGACGAGACGCTCGACGCGCGCGCGGTTCTCGCCCGTGCGCGACGCGTCTTCGCCGACGATGACGAACTCGACGCCTTCGCCGAAACGCGCGGTCACTTCGGCGGCTGCGCGCACGAACTCCGCCTGCCCCTTCACCTCGCTCAGCTCGCCAAGGATGCCGACGCGCAGCGGCCCGCGCGTCTGTTCGTTCATGCTCGACCGGCCCGCGCGTCGCTCGCGCTCGAAGCGTGTGCGTCGCTCACGTGCCTCGTCGAAGCGGCGCAGGTCAACGGCGTTGG
>JALZHC010000069.1 GCA_030914105.1 Acidobacteriota bacterium | reverse complement strand
CTCCTGCGCCTTCGACTCGATGAGCTGCGAGAGCTTGTAGAGCAAGCGTCCGCGTTCGCGCGCGCTCGTCTTCGACCACTTGCCCTCGAAAGCCTTGCGCGCGGCGGCGACGGCCTTGTCGATGTCCGCCTTGTCGCCCTCGGCGACCTCTGCGAGCGTCGCACCCGTCGCAGGGTTCGGCGTCTCGAAGGTCTTGCCGGACTCGGCGTCTACCCACTGGCCGTCAATGAAGAGTTGGTACTTGCGCGGCGTCTCCGCCGCCGGTTGGGTTGATGACATTGAAGCCTTCCTCTTCTTGATTATTAAAGCGTGCGCTTCGTCGCGCAGCGGCGGACTCATGCCCCGGCAACCGACACGGACGACTGCGAGATCAACTGCCGGAGCACGAAGGGCAGGATGCCGCCGTGGCGGTAGTATTCGATTTCGATGGGCGTGTCGATGCGGAGCGTGACGGGCACTTCCAGCTCCGAGCCGTCGGCGCGTCGGATGCGGAGCGTCAAGTCCTGGCGCGGCGTGACCTTGCCGCCTTCGAGGCCCGTGATGTCGAAGACCTCGGAGCCGTCGAGGCCGAGCGTCTGCGCGTTGGTGTGCTCCCTGAACTGAAGCGGCAGCACGCCCATGCCGACGAGGTTCGAGCGGTGTATGCGCTCGAAGCTCTCGGCGACGACGGCGCGCACGCCCAAAAGCAGCGTCCCCTTCGCCGCCCAGTCGCGCGAGCTGCCCGTGCCGTACTCCTCGCCCGCGATGACGACGAGCGGGATGCCTGCCGACTGGTAGTGCACGGAGGCGTCATAGATGGGCATCTGCTCGCGCGTGGGCTCAAGAAGTGTGACGCCGCCTTCCGTGCCGGGCACCATCAGGTTCTTGATGCGGACGTTGGCGAACGTGCCGCGCATCATCACCTGATGGTTGCCGCGGCGCGAGCCGTAGGAGTTGAAGTCCTGCACCTCGACGCCGCGCAGAAGGAGGTAACGACCGGCGGGCGACTGCGGTTTGATCGCGCCGGCGGGCGAGATGTGGTCGGTCGTCACGGAGTCGCCGAAGATGGCGAGCGGGCGCGCGCCGCGTATGTCGCAGAAGGTTCCGGCCTCCATGCTGAACTTCTCGAAGTAGGGCGGCTCCTGTATGTAAGTTGACTGCGTATCCCAGTCGTAGACCTCGCCCGTGACGGCTGGGATGTCGTTCCAGAGCGGGTTCGCAGCGGCGAAGTCGCTGTAAAGTTTCCGGTACGTTTCCGGGTCGGTCGCCGCGCCCAGAACCTCGCCGACCTCTTCGAGCGTCGGCCAGATGTCGCGCAGATAAACTTCCCCGCCGTCCTTTCCCTTCCCCAGAGGCTCTTTCGTCATGTCGATGTTGACGCGTCCCGCGAGCGCGAAGGCGACGACGAGCGGCGGCGACATGAGGAAGTTGGCGCGCACAGACTGATGGACGCGCGCCTCGAAGTTGCGGTTGCCGGAGAGCACGGAAGCCGTGACGAGGTCGTGGTCGTTGATGACCGATTCGATGCGCGGGTCGAGCGGCCCGGAGTTTCCGATGCAGGTCGTGCAGCCGTAGCCGACGATGTTGAAGCCGAGCCGGTCGAGATACTGTTGCAGCCCGGTCTTGCGGTAATACTCTGTGACGACGCGCGAGCCGGGCGCGAGCGAAGGCTTCACGGTCGGCGGAACCGACAGGCCGCGCTCGACGGCCTTCTTGGCGAGCAGCCCCGCGGCGAGCATGACGCCTGGGTTCGAGGTGTTCGTGCATGAAGTGATGGCGGCTATAACGACGTCGCCGTGGCCCAGCTCGGCCTCGCCATTCGGGGCGACGACGAACTCCGCGGTCGGCTCCTCGAAGTCAACGCGGTCGGGCGTCGGGCGGTTGTTCATCATCTCGAACTCTGTGAGCGCGCTCGTATTCTTGTCGCTCAGCGAGCCGAGGCTGCCGACCGTCTCGGTCGCCACGGTGTGCGGGGCCGTCTCCTGCTCCTGCGCGCCGCCGCCCGCGTGCACCGCGCCGGGAAAGACCGGCAGGTTGCGTGCGACCTCGCGCACCTCGCGGCTCAGGTCGACGTGGAAGCGCTCGCCCAGTTGCTCCTCCGGCCTCTCGTAGCCGCTCTCGCCGACGGGCTTGCGCAGGAGGTCTGTGAACTTCTCTTTGAGCGCCGAAAGCTCGATCCGATCCTGCGGTCGCTTCGGCCCGGCGACGCTCGGCTCTACGGCTGAGAGGTCGAGTTCGAGCAGCGTGCTGTAATTAATCTCGCCCGCGCGAGGGATGCCGAACAGTCCCTGCGCCTCGTAGTAAGCGCGGAACGTCTCGACGTGTTCAGGGTCGCGGCCCGTCGCGAGCATGTACTCGCAGGTCTTCTCGTCCACGGGGAAGTAGCCCATCGTCGCGCCGTATTCGGGGGCCATGTTGCCGATGGTCGCGCGATCCGCGACGGGGATGCTCGCCGCGCCCTCGCCGTGGAACTCGACGAACTTGCCGACGACCTTCGCCTTCCGAAGCATCTCCGTCACGCGCAGCACGAGGTCTGTCGCCGTCACGCCTTCGCGCAGCGCGCCCGAAAGATTCACGCCGACCACGTCCGGCGTCAGAATGTAGACGGGCTGACCGAGCATCGCCGCCTCGGCCTCGATGCCGCCGACGCCCCAGCCGATGATTCCGAGGCCGTTAATCATCGTCGTGTGCGAGTCAGTCCCGACGAGCGTGTCGGGGTAATAGACGCCTTCGCGCTCCATCAAGCCGCGCGCGAGGTATTCGAGATTAACCTGATGGACGATGCCGATGCCTGGCGGCACGACGTTGAAGCTCTTGAAAGCCTGCATGCCCCACTTCAAAAACTGGTAGCGCGAGCGGTTGCGCCGGAACTCCGTCTCCATGTTCAGACGCAAGGCGTCCGGGCTTGACCAGAAGTCAACCTGAACCGAGTGGTCGATGACGAGGTCGACGGGCACGAGCGGCTCGATGATTTTCGGGTCGCGCCCCATGCGCGCCACAGCCGAGCGCATCGCGGCGAGGTCAACCAAGAGCGGCACGCCCGTGAAGTCCTGCAAGAGGACGCGCGCCACGTTGAAGGGAATCTCCTCCGTCCGCTCGGCGCTTGCCTGCCAGTTGGCGAGCGCTTCCACGTCCGCCTTCTCGACGACGCGCTCATCTTCGTCGTAGTTGCGCAGGACGGATTCGAGCACCACGCGGATCGAGACGGGCAGGCGCGACACCTGGCCGACGCCCTCCCGCTCAAGCTGCGGAAGCGAATAGAACTGCCCCGACTTCCCCTTCTCCGTCTTGAATGTTTGCAGCGTGTTGAAGAGATTATGTGCCATACTGGGTTCCCGAATGACGCGCGCCCGGTCTGCCCTTCGCGCGCGCCGTCTTCCCTTCGAGGGGTCGTGTCCGACTCTTTTATTTTGGCCGACAAAGATTACTCTTCATCTTAAGTTCGCGCCCCGCAATCGTCAAGCAACAGCCCGGCGCTGTTCGGCTTCATCAATTCTTGAGTTAAGAGACTGTTGAGACTCACGGCAGAGGCGCAGAGTTCGCAGAGGGGGCGCAGAGAATTACAGTACCGCGAGCGGAAGCCTCGCGGTACTGTAAAGGCGCGCGCCGGGACGCTGAACGCTGCAAAAAAGGGCGGGCCGCGGCGTGCGGCTCGCCCCTTCCATTCTGTGTTGCGGGCGGCTCAGTCGCTGCCGATCATCGCGCCGGGGTAGTAGAACGCGCCCTTGCCCGTGGCGGCGTCGAAGACTTCGACCGCCGGCATGACGCAGGGGATGATTCCGTCGTCCGAAGGCTCGACGGAGACGGAGGCGCGGATGCGCGCGCGCGAGCCTGGGGTGAAGCTGTCCGTCGGGTAGTCGAACTGCGCGGTCTTGCCGGGGTCGAGCGACTGCGTGCTCTGGCTGATGAGCCGGCCGTCGCCGTCGTAGAAGCTCAGGGTGACGCGGCAAGGCCCCGGCGGGAAGCCGCGTGGGGCGTCGACGAAGGAGACGCTGACGCGGGCCGTCTGCCCCTTGACGACGTTGAAGAGGCCGAAGTTGAAGTCGCCGGGCGGCTCCGGCTGCGGGTTGAAGCCGGCAATCGCGCCGGGGTTGAGGAGGCTGGTCTGCCCCGTGGCGGAGTCCATGACCTCGACAGAGGGCACGAGTTCGGGCGTGAAGCCGTTCGCGTCAGGCTCGGCGGAGACGACTCCGCGGACGCTCGCGCGGCCGTCGGACTGGAAGCTCGACGGCGAGTAGACGAGCGCGGCTCCCTTTTCGGGCGTGAGCGTCACGAGGTTGCGTGCCACCGTGTTGCCGTCCGTGTCTACGAAGCTGAGCGTCGTCTGGAACGAGCCGGTCGCGGCGCAGGAGTCGCCGGGCTTGCACGGCCCCGGCGGAAAGGTGTTGCGGTAGAAAACATTCAGGCGCACCAACTGTCCGCGCGCGACGCCGACGATGCCGACCTGTTCAACTTTGACGCCGCCGTCAATCTGCGCGCTGGCGGTCTGCGCGCCGCCGAGGGCGATGAAGGTTAGGGCGAGGCCGAGTGCGTACCGCCAAAACTTGAAGGGGTGTTTCACGGTAGTCTTCCTTTCTTGAGAGTCTTTCTTCTTCGGCGGCCCGGCGTGGGAGACAAGGTCGCCCGCGGGGTCTGCGACGGGCCGAAGCCGCGCGGGCCGCTCAGTCCGGCGGAGGATAGCGGGGCGGGTGCTTATTGTGCAGACATGAACATGCTGCTTCGTGCGGGGCGGGCCGCGCTAAGAGATGAGGCGGTAGCGCAGCGCCTTGCTGACGGCCTCTGACTTCGAGTGGACGTGGAGCTTGTCGTAGATGGAGCGGATGTGGTTGCGCAGCGTGTTGATGCTGACGCCGAAGGTGTCGGCGGCGTCCTGGTAGCTGTAGCCTTCGGCCAGAAGCTTCAGCAGCCGTATCTCGTGGGGCGTGAGGTCTTCGTCGAGTTGTTCCGGCCGCGCCGTCTTCCGGAAGAGGGCGACGACCTTGCGGGCGATCTCCGGCGTCATCGGCGCGCCGCCCTCGTGCGCCTCCCGCACGGCTTCGAGCAGGCGCGCGGGCGGCGTCTTCTTCAGCAGGTAGCCGCACGCGCCGTTGCAGATGGACTCGAAGACCCTGTCCTGCTCGGCGTAGACCGTGAGCATCAGGATGTGCATCCGCGGGTGGCGCTCGTGAAAGAGCCGCACGCCTTCGGAGCCGGACATTCCGGGCAGGTTGATGTCTAAGAGGAGCACGTCGGGCACGACGCGGAAGCCTTCGCTCAGGGCCTCTTCGACCGAGCCGAAAGCGCCGACGCACTCGTAGCCAGGCGTGCCGCCGACGAGGAGGCGCAGGCAGTCGCGCGCCACCTCGTCGTCTTCGATGATGGCGGTGCGTATCAGGGCGGCGTCAGGCATGGCTTAGAAGCCGTTTCAAAACAGCCACAGAGGCACAGAGACACAGAGGATTTGAGCTTTGAAATTTCAAATTTGAAATCCTGTATCTTACTCTCTGTACCTGCGGTGCCTGCGGTGGCTAACTCTTCAGTTTTAAATGCTCTCTTAGTTCGAGGGTGTCAGCGCCCCATCTTAAACCAACCGCGGCGGAGCCGTAAAAACATGTTCATGCTGTCGGCGCGCAGCGGCAGCGCGAGCCGCAGACGCGTCCCGCCGCCCTCGCGCGGCCCCACTTCCAGAAGGCCGCCGATCTCCGCGGCGCGGACGCTCATGTTCGCAAGCCCCCGGCCGCCGCGCCCGTTCCCGGCCGCCGCGCCCGCCTCCAGCCCGCGCCCGTCGTCCTCGACGACGGCCGTGAGCGTGCCGTGCTCGAAGGTGATTTCGCAGGAGGCGTGCCGGCAATTGGAGTGGCGCGCGGCGTTGCTGATCGCCTCTTTGAAGATGAGGTAGAGGGCGCGCCGCTGCTCCGGCGTCAGCCTGTGGGCTGCGAGCTGCGGCGCTACGCGCAGGTGCCAGCGCACGCCCGCCGCGCCGAGCGTGTCGGCGGCGAACGAGCGCACGCGCTCGACGACGCTTCTGAAGTCGTCGCGGCGCGGGTCGATGGCCCAGACGATATCACTCATCGAGTCGACGAGCGTGCGCGCGTCGTCGGCGATGCGCGTGAGGCGATGCGCCGCGGGCCTTGTCGCGCCGCCGCCCTCGCGCTGGGCGACCTCGCTGAGCATGGCGATGCGCGTCAGGGAAGCGCCGATGTCGTCGTGGAGGTCTGTGGCGATGCGCGTGCGCACGCGCTCCAGTTCGAGCTTACGCCGGAAGGAGGCGCGCGCCACCGAGTAGACGCCCGCGCCGAAGAGCAGGACGGCCGAGAGGATGAACCACCAGCGCGACCAGACGGGCGGCGCGATGCGGAAGGAGACGACCGCCGGCTCCGTGCTCGCCGCGCCGTCGGCGTTCAACGCCCGGACGAGGAAGCGGTAAGAGCCGGGCGCGAGGTTGGCGTAAGCGACGGTGCGCTCGGCGGCGGGCGTGCTCCAGTCCTTGTCGGCCCCTTCGAGCTTGTGCTGGTAGCGTATGCGCTCGGCGGGCGCGAAGCTGAGGCTGAAGAAGTCTATCTGCAGGTTGGCCTGCGTGTAGCCCAGTTCGAGTTGGCCGACCGACGCTTCGCCCAGTTCGGAGAGCGGCTGCTTGACGCCCGCGACGCGCAAGGCCCCGATCATGATGGGCGGGGCGTGCGCGGGGAGGTCTGCTTCGGGCGCGAGGCGCGACAGCCCGTTCTGCGTGCCGAACCAGAGCGCGCCTTCGCGGTCGCGGAAGGCGACGGTGACGAAGTCGTCGGCCAGCCCGTCGGCCATCGTGTAATGTTTGACGCGGCCCGTGTCGGGCGACAGGCGGTCGATGCCCCGCACCGTGCCGACGTAGATGCGCCCCTGCCGGTCTTCTGTGATCGCGCGGACGTTGTTGCTCGACAGTCCGTTTGCCGTCGTGTAGTTGACGAACGTGGGGCGCTCCGCCGAAGGGTCGTCAACGCGGCTCAGGCCGCCCCCGTTCGTCCCGATCCACACGCGCCCGGCCCCGTCCGCGTAGAGCGAGGTGGCGAACCCTCCGGGCAGGCCGTCCCTTGTCGTCAGCAGTTTGAACTTACCGCCGGAGTAGCGCGCCGCGTCTCCGTAGTAAAAGCCGAGCCAGATGTCGCCCGCCGCGTCTTCGCAGAAGGCCGAGGGCGCGTGGCCTTCGGGGAACCCTTCGTCCGCGCCGAAGGTGTGGAAGCTGTCGGTCTCGCGCTGCCAGACGGCGAGGCCCATCCGCGCGGGCGAGCCGGAGCGCGTGCTGATCCAGAGTCGGCCGCGCGAGTCTTCGAACATGAAGTAGAACGCGCCGTCGTGGAACTCCGGGCCGGTCTGGGCGACGGCCGTGGGGCGGCGGGCGGCGAGCGACTCGAAGGCTCGGGCGCGGTCGAGGCGGAAAAGCTGCCGCTCGGCGAGAAACCACCAGGAGCCTGCGCTGTCGAGGAAGGCGGCGTTTGAAGTCCAGAGGGGCGTGCCCACGTCGCCCAACGAGGGGTGCGCGTTGATGAACCTCCTGCCTTCCATGCGACTCACCTGCCAATCGTCGCTGACCACGTAGAAGTCGCCGGCGGCCGACTGGTAGATTGATTTAATCGTCCGGCCGCCCAGCCCGTCGCCGGTGCCGTAGGTCGTCAGGCCGCGGGTCACGATCTTTTGCGCCCCGTTCATGCTCGCCAGCCAGAGGTTGCCGTCGCCGTCCTCCGTCATCATCCCCAGCGCCGCGCCCAACCCGTTGGCGGCGTCGAAGCGTCGGAACTCGCGCCCGTCGAAGACGCTCAGCCCGCCCTTGCTCGTCACCCAGACGCGCCCGTCCGTCGTCTGGTGGATGGCGAAGATCAGCTCATCGTCCAATCCGTCGGCCGACGTGAACTCGACCACGTCGCCGGGCGTCGAAGGCAGCTCCAGGGGGCGCTGCCCGCGCCGCGCGTCGGCGAGTTTGCGCGTCGCGAAGGCCGAAGGGTCGGACAGGGGGATGGGCTGCAGGACGTAGACGCCGCGCAGCGAGCCGACCCAGATGCGGCCGTCGCCGTCCTCGCATAGGCTGACCAACTGATTCGACACGGGCGACAGGGGCGGCGGCGGCGCGCTGTAGAGCATCACGCGGCCGTCCTCGGAGCGGCGCACGAGTCCCTGGTTCGTCGTCATCCACAGGCTGCCGTCGCGCCCCTGCAGCATGCGCGTGACGTTGGTGGCCGGCTCCGACGCGCCGGCGGGACGCAGCTCGACGGGCCGCGGAGTCGCGCGCCCGCCCGACTCTTCAAGTAAGAAGAGGCCCGCGGAATAGCCCAGAAACCAGAGACGTTCGGCGCGGTCTTCGTAGAGCAGCCCGTTCACGTCGCCGCTCAGAAGCTCCGCGTGCAGCGTGAGGGTTTCGTCGGCCGTTGCGTCGTCGTCCGAAGAGGCGCGCGTCCGCGCGTCGAAGCGGTAGACTTCGCCCGACTGCAGGACGGCCAGATAGTCGCCGCTCCGGCGCTCAAGTATCTGCGACACGCTCGGCGACTTGCCCGGCCCGAAGCGGTAAGTCGTAAACTTCTGCCCGTCGAAGCGGCTCAACCCGTCGCGCGTCGCAAACCACATGAAGCCGCGCGAGTCGTGCAGGAGCCAGTTGATGGCCCCGCTGCCCAGCCCGTCCGCCGTCGTGTAGACGCGCACCGGCAGGCGCTCGCCGCGCGCCGCTCCTGCGGCGAGGCCGGCCAGCCACAAGCAGAGCAAGCCACGCCGGATGAAGGGCAGTAGCTCGTTTCGGGGGAATGACCTTTCGCGCATCTGAATTGATATGGCTGTCGCGTAGGGACAGTTGAAAAAAATAACCCGGCACTTCAGTGCTGGGAACAGAGCCGAAGATCCGCCCCCTTTAAATTCGTAAAGAAGAAGGTCGTAGAGAAAAGGTCGGCTGCTGTGAAATCTGCGTTGACAAAACTTGCAGCGCGAAGGTCTGCATCGCTTAGATGCGCTAGATTCAGATATGCTTGATCAAAGTTCGCTGATACCAAATACGCACCAACGAGATTGGCTGCGATGAGATTCGCATGATTGAGGTTTGCACCAAACAGATCCGCGCTTTCGAGATATGCATTGCTAAGTCTCGCACCGTTGAGATTACAGTGACTAAAGATTACGCGCTTAAGGTCTGCGTCATCAAGGTCGGCCCCGCTGAGGTCTGGTACTACAAAATAATTCTCATCATCATCACGCCACTTATTCCATGCTTCAACCCCTTGCTCCAAAATCTTAAGGCGCTCTGGATTTGCCATGACTCTTCGCTCCGGTGAAGTCAGCGGGTTAGCCGAACGCGCGGGAACGATATGATTGGGGCGGGTGGGAAGTCAATGCGCTGTGGGGCGCGAGGTAGGATTTATTCATTCTCGTGTGTAAAGCTAGGAGAAGTTCACCGCCGAGGCGCAGAGGACGCAGAGGGGGCGCTGAGGCTTGCGCTTTTAAAGCTCGACGCCTTTAAAGCGCAACCCTCTGCGAGTCTCTGCGTCCTCTGCGCTTCTGCGGTGAACCTTTCCTGCTCTATGCTCAAGAACGGAGAGACGTCGGGCGCGAGATTTCACGGTTGGCGAGGCGTTTGTGTTATATTGGGCGCAATTCAGGAGAAGCAGCCGACAGTTGAAGTTTTCGCGGGCCTGAGTATCTTTCGGGCGGAAACAGCGCGGAGACTTTGGAGGTTGGGAGATGCCTAAGAAGCGACCGGAGGAGTTTACATACTTGAGTAACGATCCAGACTTTGTGCCCGATCCCGAAATCGAGGAGTTCATGGAGGAGGAGATCGCGCGCGCGCCCAAAGACCCGGAACTCCTCGCACAGCGCCTCCGAAACAATACCGCCGCCTCGCCGCAGGACGCGGGCGGCGACCTCGACGCCTCTTGGGAGGACGTCAACGACAGCGGCACGGAGTCGGTCGCCGGCGATAACCCGACGCCCGACCAGTCCGACGTCGAGGAGAACGCGCACGCCGTCGGCGTCAACTTCGAGGACAACGAGGAACTCGACGTGCTCGAAAAAATCGAGCGCCGCGACAAGCGCCGCTTCGAGCTTGACCCGCGCTCGAAGACCGAAGACGACACGATTTAAGGCGAATGTAAAAGGGGCGAGCCAGAATAACCGCCCCCGAAAAGCGGCGGCTATCAACTGTGCTGTCGTGCGGCGCGACGACAAGGATTAAGGCGCGGC
>JALZHC010000505.1 GCA_030914105.1 Acidobacteriota bacterium | reverse complement strand
GCCGTCCGAGTCTTCTACGACATCCCCGTGGTCGGTCGTCTGCACGTCTCGACCGTCTGGGCTTTGGCCGGGCTGGCGACCTTCCTCTGCCTTTGGATGGTCGGCGGCATCGGCTACGACCTCTACAGCGAACGCCTGAACCAGGCCCCGCTGGAGGCCGCCGCCCAGGCGACGCCCGGCACGCCACAAGTCAAAGAACACTCGGCGGCGAACGCGCCGCAGGCCGGCACGCCTCCAAACGACTCAAGGGTTGCCGGCCCCTCGCAAGAGGGCATCACAAATCAGCCGCGTGCCGCGCTGCTCGGCAACATCTCCGGCCAGCCCGGACAGGCCGCGCCCGCTAACGCGCGTCCCGATAACTCCTCGAACGCGGGCCTCCAGCCGACCTGGCCCGACACGTCCGCCGCCGCGAGGCCCTCACAGCCCGAAGCTCAAACGTCCGCGCCTTCACCTTCGCCGGCGCAGGGCATAGCCGCGCCGTCGGCGTCGGCGAGAGCGTCGGCGCAGTCGCGCGACGCCGCCGTGTCGGAGGTGACGCGCGCGCTCTCCACGCAGGGCCAGAGGGTTCACGCCGCGCTGAGCGGCGACGCGCAGACCTCGACGCTCTCGCTCTCCGGCGAGTCTCTGACGCGCGAGGCCGGCAACCAACTGCTCGGAAACCGCCGTCTGCGCGAGACGCTGAAGGCCGCGGGCGTCCGCATCGTCGTCATGGTCAACGGCCAGGAGAGCTGGACTTACATCCTCTGAAACAGAACCGAACTTACACCCTCTGAAGCCTCTCTCTCGCACACTCCCGATTTGGTTAAAGCCACTAACGATTTCGTCTCCCCGCGAGCGAGCGCGGCGGAAGCTGCTTCCCTCGCCTTTCAGGAAAAGGCCGGAAATGCGCGGCGTCGGTGAGCGGCGCGCGTCGCCGACGCGTTGGCACGCGTCTTGTTTTACTCAACGGCGTCTCGCGAAAGGGACTGGTTGCCGGCGAGCGTCGGCGATCAAAAAAGCTGAGGTTCGGCTGTGAAGGGGAGAGCACAACCGAACCTCAGCTTTTATTCTGTCTTTTGCATTTCAGTTTTTATTCCGCCTTTTAACGTTTGGGTGTTTTGCGCGACCGGGGTGATAATGACAGGCATGAGTGACAATTCGCCGGAGAGGAAAGAGGCCAGCCGCACCGTCCTGGTCGTGGACGACATGAGCGACAACCTCATCCTCATCAGCCTCTCACTTCAGGACATGGGTTACCGCGTCGTCACCGCCTCGAACGGGGCCGACGCGCTCAGCGTCGCCAAGCTCGCGCGCCCCGACCTCATCCTCATGGACATCGCCATGCCGCAGCAGGACGGGCTGGCCGCCACGCGCCGCATACGCGAAGAGGCGGAGCTTCAGAGCGTGCCCGTCATCGCGCTCACGGCCTTCGACACCGACGGCTTCCGCCAGGCCGCCTTCGACGCCGGCTTCAACGGCTACCTCACGAAGCCGATTGACTTCGACCGCCTCCGCAACCTCATGTCGAAGCTCCTCGCGCAGGACAAAGGCAACACGGCTCCTCTTTAATTCGGAGTTCAGTACAAGTTTAATTCTGACTTCGGCACGAGAGGCGCGTGTGACTCAAACGCCACACGCGCCCGCGGCTCTTGTCGCCCGCGCGCCACAAAGCGGCGACCGCCGCCCCTCACACACTCAAAAGAGTCCTGAATTTTTCGCGCCGGCGCTGGCGGCACGGGCGTTGCCACCTGTTGCCGTGCTCAAAATATTTCTCCGCGTGCGCCCCCTCACGCGAGACGCGAAAGGTTCACCCTTCGGCCTTGGTAAAATCGGACTTGATCAAACAGACGACCATCGCCGCGCCCGCCGAGCTGAGCGGGCTTGGACTGCACACGGCGGTTCAGGTGCGCGTGTGCCTGCGGCCCGCGCCGCCCGACACCGGCCTCGTCTTCGTCCGCACAGACCTCGACGACTTCGAGATCAGCGCCTCGGTCGAGGCCGTCGCCCACTGCTCCTACGCGACGACGCTGATGCGCACGGGCGTCATGCTCTCGACGGTCGAGCACCTTCTATCGGCGCTGCGCGGCCTGGGCGTGGACAACGCCTACATCGAGGTTGATAACCTTGAGCTGCCGATCATGGACGGCTCGGCGGAAGAGTTCGCCGCGATGATTCTGCGCGCGGGCGTGGTCGAGCAGCCGGCGGCGCGGCGTGCCTTGCGTGTGCGCCGACCCGTCTCGGTCGAGCAGGGCAACCGCAGCGTCCGCGTGGAGCCGCACGAGACGTGGGAGATCGACTGCATGATCGACTTCCCGCACCCGCTCATCGGCGTCCAGCGGATGCGCTTCGACGCGCTCGACCCCGACGCATACTTGCGCGAGATCGCTTCGGCGCGCACCTTCGGCTTCACCGAAGAGGTCGAGGCGCTCAGGCGTGCCAACCTCATCCGCGGCGGCTCGCTCGCGAACGCCGTCGTGCTCACGCCCACGGGGATGCTCAACGAGACGCCGCTCCGAAGCCGGGACGAGTTCGTCCGCCACAAAGTCCTCGACATCATCGGCGACCTCGCACTGCTCGGCATGCCGCTCGTCGGCCTCGTGCGCGCCGAGCGCAGCGGCCACGTCCTCCACGCCTCGCTCATGTCGAAGCTTTTGCGCGACGAGTCGGCCTGGGAGATCGTGGACATGCCCGTCGCGGCGCAGCTCGCCGCCGTGAAGTAAAAAAGGCAAAAGTGAAGACGCCGGACAGCGTTGCTCTCATCAACCGCGGTTGATGAGAGAGGGCGTGCCCGCGCCTTCTTCTTTTGCCTTTTTACTTTCTCCTTCCGTCGAAGGCGGCTTGCCTTTTTACTTTTGCCTTAACGCTGCGGCGCGACGAACCTCACGGCCTTGATGTCGGCGAGCGCCGCGAGTTTTTCGACGGGCAAGCGACCGATGACGAGCTTGGCCGTCTGCGGGTCGAGCAAGACTTCAAAGCCGAGCTGTTTGAGCTGCGCGAGCACTTCGGGCGACTTCTCCGTCAGCCAGATTTGAACCTCGGCCTTGCCGTCGCGGACGAACCTGGCCTCTTCCGCGCTCGGCTGCGACCCCTTCTGCTTCAGACGCTCGACGACCGCCAAGAGCCACGGGTCGAGCTTCGCACGTAGCGCCAGCTCCTTCTGCTGCTCCGGCGAGACGTTCCCCTCGACGCGCATGACCTCTTCAGACTCAACCAACTCAGCCACATTCGCCGACTTCGTGTTCGCCGGATTCTGCTTAGCGGCCCCGGCATTCGGCTGAGCCGTCCCGGCACCTGACTGAGCGGCCCCGGCCTTTTCCGGCAGCACCCTGGTCGAGAGCGTGACGGTCGGCGGGCTGTTGGGCGGAAGAGTTGCGAAGTTCGCAGACATCCGGCCCGCGGAGAACTGATAGCCGACGCCGGATATGCCGCCGGTGAAGCCGATGAGGCCGAAGTCGCCGACCGCCTTCGGCGAGACGCCTTCGGGCAGCTCGACGGGCACGTCTATGCGGCGCGGCTGTCCGCCTTCGTTGACGGTCATCTCCTCGACGGCGACAAACGAGGTGAACCGCGTCATCAGACGGTATTCGAGGCCGAGGCCGGTGATGGCCTGGCGGAGGTCTTCGCGCACGCTGCCACCCTGAAGGCCCGCGTAGTCCTCGCCCATCAGTTCGTCGACGCGCCTGCGCGCCCAAAGAGTAGCCAGCTCGTCGTGTTCGGGCTGCGAGTCCGGAAGGTTGACCGCGATCTCGCGCTCGTAGATGTGGCCCGACATCCTGCCGCGTATGCGCACGACGCCGCGACCCACGCCCGTGAAGCGGCCCGTCAGGACGACGGGCCTGGCGCTGAAGAGGTCTGGGACGCGACGCGGGTAAACGTCGGCGACGGGCAGGCCGCCCCAGTCAATCGTGATGTCCGTCAGGAGCGGGTTGCGCACGCGCTCGTGGAAGCGTCGCGCG
>JALZHC010000504.1 GCA_030914105.1 Acidobacteriota bacterium | reverse complement strand
CCGCACGTTCTGCTTCGAACGAGGCTGTCGCCCGTTCTACTTCGAACGACGCCGACGCCTCGAATGACGCCGCGACTCCGCGCCCGGAACTCGTCCTCCAGACCGGCCACGCCATGCGCGTCGACGCGCTCGCCTTCAGCCCCGACGCGCGCCTCGTCGCCTCCGCGAGCGCCGACCACACGGTCAGGCTCTGGGACGTCGGCAGCGGGCGCGAGCTGCGCGAGCTTGCGGGCCACAGTGCTTACGTCCGCGCCGTCGCCTTCAGCCCCGACGGACGCCTCCTCGCCTCCGGCTCGATTGACGGGAGCGTGCGCGTGTGGGACGCGAGGACGGGCGATGAGGTCAAGGCGCTCAACGCCGCGGGCGGCGTAGGCAGTCTCGCCTTCAGTCCCGACGGTCGAACGCTCGCCGCGGGAACGTTGGAGAAGGTCGTCAAGCTCTTCGACACTTCGACGTGGGGCGAGGCGCGCACGCTCGCGGGCCACCAGAATCAGTTGACGAGCCTCGCCTTCAGCGCCGACGGACGCCTCCTCGCTTCCGGATCGAAAGACGGCGCGCTGAAGCTTTGGGACATCTCCGCGGCGCGCGAGCTGCGCGCGTTTGCGGGCCACGCGGGGCTTGTGCGGTCGCTCGCCTTCAGCCCCGACGGACAACTCCTCGCCTCTGCCTCGTTCGACGGAACCGTCAAGCTCTGGAAGACCGCCGACGGAAATGAAGCGCGCACGCTCCGCGGCTTCGCGGGCAAACCGGTCGCCGTCTCTTTCACGCCGGACGGCCACTCTCTGCTCGCCGCTTCGAGCGACCGCTCGGCCAGAGTCTTCGACACTTCGACGTGGAACGAGACGCGCAGCTTGCGCGGCGACGGCGGCGAGGCCGCGGGCGTCGCGCCGAGCGAGGTCGCGGCCTTCAGCCCCGACGGACGCTTGCTCGTGACGAGCAACGGCGACAAGACTGTGCAGTTGCGTGACCTCTCGGCGAGCGGGTCGAACGGCGCGGCGGGCGGCGGCGCAGGCGACTTCCTCCCGCGCCCCGCCGACTCAAAGCCGAGCGACGAGGCGACGAACGCCACGCACGTCTTCGAGAGCTACTCGACCGGCGTCTACGCCGTGGCCTTCAGCCCCGACAAGCGCTGGTTCGCGACCGGCAACAAGGATAAGACGATACGCGTCTGGGAGGTCTCTACGGGTCGGAGGGTTCGCACGCTCACGGGCCACACGGGCTGGGTGACAAGCTTGGCCTTCAGTCCTGACAGCCGCTGGCTCGCGTCTGCGTCTTTAAGCGGCGCGGTCAAGCTCTGGGACAACGAGACCGGGCGCGAGGCGCGCACGCTCGAAGGTCACGCGGAGTCGGTCAACGCCGTCGCCTTCTCGCCCGACGGCAAAACGCTCGCCTCGGCGAGCGGCGACTCGACCGTCAAGCTCTGGGACGTTGCGAACGGCCAGACACTCCGCACGCTCAACGGTCACACGGCGGAGGTCAACTCCGTCGCCTTCTCGCCCGACGGCAAGCTCGTCGCTTCGGGCGGCGCGGACAAGTCGGTCAGGCTCTGGGACGCGGCGACGGGACAGGCGGCGCGCGAGTTGAAAGAGTCATCCGAAGTCTTCTCACTCGCCTTCAGTCCTGACGGAAAGACGCTCGCCGTCGCGTGCAAGGACGGCTCGGTCAAACTCTTCGACGCTTCGACGTGGGCCGAGGCGCACGCGCTCACAGGTCAAGCGGGCGGCGTCCGCGGCGTCGCCTTCTCGCCCGACGGCCATAGGCTCGCGACCGTCTCGGCGGACGCGAGCGCGCGCCTGTGGGACGCGTCGAGCGGCGCGGAGCTGTCGCGCCTGGCGGGCCACACGGACGCCGTCAACGGCGTCGCCTTCAGCGCGGACGGCGCCTGGCTCTCGACTGGGAGTGAAGACGGCAGCGCGCGCGTCTGGGACGCGCAGACCGGCGCGCTCGCCGCCACACTCGTCTCGACTACGGACGCGCGCGACTGGCTCGTCGCCGCGCCCGACGGACTCTTCGACGGCTCGCCCTCGGCCTGGAACCAGATACTCTGGCGCTTCGACCGCAACACGCAGCGGGTCGCACCCGTCGAAGCCTTCTTCAACGAGTTCTTCTACCCCGACCTGCTCGCAGATATTCTCGCCGGTAAACACCCGCGCGCGCCGCAGGAGATCGCGCGCATTGACCGACGGCAGCCGCGCCTGCGTATCTCTCGCGCGGACGCCGCCCCGCCGTCACAGCCCACTGCACCGGCGTCACAGCCCGCCGCGCCCGTCGCCGCGCGCACCTTGAAGCTGAAGATCGAAGTGGCGGACGCGCCCGCGGGCGCGCGCGACGTGCGTCTGTTCCGCAACGGCTCGCTCGTCTACGTGCGCCGCGGCGAGCTTCCCGTCGGCGCGTCGCTCGAAGCCACAGTGCCCGTCGTCGCGGGCGAGAACAAACTGACGGCCTACGCCTTCAACCGCGACAACGTGAAGAGCGCCGACGCCTCGCTCCTCGTCAACGGCGCTGACTCTCTAAAGCGCACGCCGACTACTTATGTCGTCGCCGTCGGCGTCAACGAGTACGCGAACCAGAACTACAACCTGAAGTTCGCCGCCGCGGACGCGCAGGACTTCGTCGAGGAGGTCAGGCGGCAGCGCGCGCGCGTCGAGCCGGGCGGGCGGGTCGAAGTGGTGACGCTTTTGAACTCGGAGGCGACGAAGCGGAACATTCTGGCGGCGCTCCGACGCCTGTCGGGCGCGGACATGGGGGCGCTACCGGCGGGCGCGCCGAAGTCGCTCGAAGCTTTGAAGCCGGCGGAAGCCGAGGACGTGGTGGTCGTCTACTTCGCGGGCCACGGCACGGCGCAGCGCAAACGCTTCTACATGATCCCGCACGACCTCGGCTACACGGGCGGGCGCGAGCTGAAGTCGGAGCTCAGCCTGCAAACCATACTCGACCACAGCATCAGCGACGAGGAGCTGGAGCAGACGCTGGAGCCGATGGGCGCCGGCCAGCTCATCTTAGTCATCGACGCGTGCAATTCGGGGCAGGCGCTCGAAGCCGAAGAGAAGCGGCGCGGGCCGATGAACTCGAAGGGGCTGGCGCAGCTCGCCTACGAGAAGGGCATGTACGTCTTGACCGCGGCGCAGAGCTATCAGGCCGCGCTCGAAGCCGTGCAGCTCGGCCACGGCTTTCTGACTTACGCGCTGGTCGAGGAGGGTTTGAAGAAGGGCGAGGCGGCGACGCCCGCGTCGCTCGACGGCCAGATCGTCGTGCGCGAGTGGTTCGACTACGCGGCGGAGCGCGTGCCGCAGATGCAGTCGGAGAGGATGAAGCAGCAGGGGCGCGGACTCGGCCTCGTCAACACGGGCGAGCAGAGCGTGCAGCGCCCGCGCCTCTTCTACCGGCGCGAGATGGACGCGCGCCCGCTCGTCGTCGCACGCACGGAAGCGGCGCGGCGTTGAAAGGATGAAGGTGGAAGGCGGAAGGATGAATAAGGGGTTGAATCATTGGTTCATCGGTTCATTGATTCAATGAAGAATGCCTGGCCTCTCTTCAATGAATCAATCCCTCCATCCTTAATGTTGCTGCTCGGCGGGCTGCTGTGCGGCTGAGAGGCGGGCGCTCTCCTGTTTCGCCCAGTCGCAGAGAGTCTTCTTGTCGGCGTCGGTGAGCTTGGCCGTCGGGTGCAGAGGCAGGTAGAACCAGAGCGGCATCTCGCCGTGCTCGACCTGCTCGCAGATTCCCTTCAAACGGTTCGCGGTCTTCCTCTGGCTGTACGTGCCCCACTCGGAGAAGTTGAGGTCGCGCCGGCCTTCGTTCACGTCGCGCGTCAGGAGCCATGAGACCGGCGCGATCTGCGAGTACCAGGGCCAGACCGTCCGGTTCGAGTGGCAGTCGTTGCAGGAGCGTTCGAGTACGGCCTCGGCCTCCGGCGTAACCTGCGAGTTGGCGCGCAGGG